>NZ_JBISDG010000013.1:0-90774 GCF_044472985.1 Roseovarius salis
GGCAACGCGGTTCGCGCCGGCGGGGGCGGCGCGGCGGCCAGAAGCTCCACCAGGTTGCGCCACCCCCCTGCCGCGGCCTGTACCGTCGGCCACTGCGCCACGGCCTGTTCGACCGGGGCCAGCGCGCGCCCCAGCAGGATCGACCCGGCGATCATGGCACCGGCGGTAAGCTCGTCCTGCAACACCAGGTAAGCGCCCAGCCCCAGCATTGCGGATTGCAGGAAAAGACGAAACACACGCGCGGCCATCGTGAACGTCCCGCCAAGGTCGGCGGTCGCCACCTGTGCCGACAGGGCGCGACGGCGCGCGGCCTGCCAGCGTTTGTAGCCGGCATCGCGCATGCCCATGGCCTGCACCAGCTCCCCCTGCGCACGCAGCCGGCCGGCCATCGCCTCTGCCTCGGCGCTGGCGTCGGCCGCGGCATGCGCCGGGCGGCGGGTGCCCACCTGGTTGAGGATCGCGAAGAGCACCAGCACGCTCCCGCCGGTCGTGGCCAATGCGCCCAGCCACGGATGGAACACGAAGATCCCGGCAAGCAATACAGGTGTCCACGGCAGATCGAAAAATGCCAACAGGACCGGAGACGCCATGAAGCGCCTGATCGACTCGAGATCTGTCAGACCCGTAGCGCAGCGCGCGTCTGCCCGCGGGGCCGATGTTTGCATGACCGCGTCGAATACCCGCCGCTCCAGCCGGGATTGGAACCTTGCGGCGGCACGGTTCATGATTCGGCCCCGGGCGTAGTCGAGCACGCCCATCATGGCGAATAGGAACACCACCAGCACCGAAAGCGCCACCAGCGTCTCGATGGACCGGCTGCCCAGAACGCGGTCATACACCTGCAGCATGTACAGCGGGCCGCTGAGCATCAGCAGGTTCACGAAGACGCTGAACAGGCCCACGGCCCAGTAGAGCGCGCGGCCCTCGGCCCGGGCGGCGCGGAGCTCGTCCCGTGCCACGCTCAGTCTTCGGGCAGGTGGGGGCATGGGGGCGTCCATCCTTTCGGTCCGCACCGTGCGTGCTTGCAAAAACGCCGGGCGCCTGCGATAGAGTCGCTGTCGCCCGAGTGCCACAGTCGCGCGGCGTTCCGGTGGCAGTGTCTGGGTCTCAGGCTTCAACAATTTATCTGATGATTCCGTTAATCCGCGGCCGTTCCATTTGACCGATATCGCATCTCTCCGGCCCAGAGGCCCCGCCCGCCGCCTTCTCGCGGCGCTCGCGCTTGCGACGCTGCCGGCCTGCACCACGCCCGGCCCCGGGCATCCGCCGGGGGAACCCTTCGACCCCTACGAGGAGAGCAACCGAGAGGTGCATGAGTTCAACCGCGGCCTCGATCGCGCGCTGATCCGTCCTGTCAGCCGCGGATACAGCCGCGCGTTACCCGACGACATCGAAACCGCGGTCGGGCGGTTCGCCTCGAACCTGTCGCTGCCGCAATCGGTCGTGAACAACATACTTCAAGGCAACATGCGCGGCGCCACCGAGGATACCTATCGGTTCCTCGTCAACACCACCGTGGGGCTGGGCGGGTTCTTCGACCCGGCGACAGAGCTGGGCATGCCCGAGGCGACAGAGGCGGATTTCGGCCAGACCCTGCATGTCTGGGGCGTTCCCGAGGGGGCGTACCTCGTATCGCCCGTGCTGGGCCCCTCCACCGAGCGGGCCTCGGCCGGCAAGCTGGTCGATCTCTTCACCAATCCCCTCGGCTACGTGATCGACACGCCGGAGCGCTATTACGGGACCGCCGCGCGCATCTCCAACGGCCTCAGCCAGCGCGCGCGCTACAGCCAGACCATCGACTCGGTGCTCTACGACAGCGCGGACGGCTATGCGCAGATGCGGTCACTTTATTATCAGAACCGCAGGTTCAAGCTGGGCGGATCGGCAAACGGTGCCTATGTAGAGGACTACGATGACCCCTATGGCGCGACCTACGAGGATCCCTATGACGACCCGTACGCCGACTGAGCTGTCCCGCCGGCACCTGATCGTGACCGCCGTCGCCTCGGCCGGCCTGTCCGCGGCTCCACGCCCGCTGCTGGCGCTGACCGATTCCACGGCGCGCGCCCTGATTGACAAGGTGGTGGCGGAAATCAACGCCGTCATCGGGTCGGGCAAATCGGAATCGGCCATGATCCGCGACTTCGAGCGGATCTTTGCCCGCTATGCCGATGTGAACATCATCGCGCGATCGACACTCGGCGCCGATTCCCGCCGCGCCTCCGCCGCGCAGATGAACGCCTTCGTCGATGCATTCCGCGGCTATGTCGCGCGGAAATACGGCAAGCGTTTCCGCGAATTCATCGGCGGCGAGATCGAGGTCGAGGCCGTGCGCAAGGTCAAGTCGTGGCACGAGGTGAAATCCACGGTCTACCTGCCCGGCCAGAAACCGTTCGAAGTGCTGTTCCTCGTTTCCGACCGCTCGGGACAGGATCTTTTCTTCGACATGGTGATCGAGGGCGTAAGCCTGCGGCTGAGCGAACGCACCGAGATCGGAGCGATGCTCGACGCCAACAGGGGCAGCATCGACGGGCTGATACAGGATCTGCGCCGGGCGGGCTGACCCCTCAGCGGTCGCCGCCTCCGCCCAGCAAGTTGCGCAGGATACGTTCCACGGCATTGCCGCGCGGCTGTCGCTCGCGCTGACCCGTGCCTTCCATCTCCTCCCGGCGGTCCAGTTCCGACGGGCGCTGCATCGGCAACGGGCGCGGCTCCAGCCCCTCGTGCACACGCTGCATCGTCTCGCGCCATATCTCGGCGGGCAACCCGCCGCCGGTCACGCCGGTGAGCGGCGAGTTGTCGTCGTATCCCATCCACACACCGGCGACGTAGTCGGCGGTGAAGCCCAGGAACCACGCGTCGCGCGCGCCCTGTGTCGTGCCGGTCTTGCCGGCGGCCTGAACATCGGGCAGACGCGCGCGGCCGCCGGTGCCGCCCTGAACGACCTTGTGCATCATCCATGTCAGCTGTCGCGCGGCGTCCTCGCGGATGACGCGCTCGCCGATCCCGCCACCCGCGCCAATGAGGGGCGTTTGCTCGCCCAGCAGCTTCAGCTCTATCAGCCCGTAGGGCGTCACCGATGAGCCGCCGTTCAGGATGCCGGCATAGGCGCCCGTCATCTCCAGCAGGGTACTCTCCGACGCGCCGAGCGCCAAGGCCGGGCCGTCGGCCAGATCGCTTTCGATCCCGAAATCGGAGGCGACCTTGCGCACCTTTTCGCGTCCCACCGATTCGGACACCTTTACCGCCGGCACGTTGAGCGAGCGGCTGAGCGCCTCGGTCAGCGTCACGCGGCCGTAATGCTCGCGGGTGTAATTCTCGGGGCACCAGCGCCCGGACCCGGGAATATCGAGGCAATAGGGCTCGTCCACCACCGTCGAAAGCGGGCTGTAGCCCAGCTCCAACGCGGTTGCGTAAACGAAAGGCTTGAACGCCGATCCGGTCTGGCGGCGGGCCTGCGTGGCACGGTTGAACGCACCCGTCACCCTTGTCTTGCGACCGCCGACCATCGCGCGCACGGCCCCGTCCGCCGACATCACCACGATCGCCGCCTGCGCCTCGGAGCCTTCCTTGACCTTCTCGTCGAACACGGTCTTCATCGCATCCTCGGCGGCGCGCTGGATGCGCTGGTCGAGCGTGGTTCTTATGATCACGTCCTCGGTGGTGTCACGTGTAAAGAAATCGGGGCCCGATTCCATGACCCAGTCCGCGAAATAGCCGCCGGTGCGCGATTCGGCGGCCTCGGACAGGGTCGCCGGGTTATTGCGGGCCGTGCGCGCCTCGGCCTCGGTCAGGTATCCCTGCTCGGCCATAAGGCGCAGCACCGTCGCCGCCCGGTCGCGCGACCGTTGCAGGTCGGTCGTCGGCGCCAGCCGCGACGGCGCGGTCAGCAAGCCGGCCAGGATTGCGCTCTCCTGCGCGGTCAGCTCGGCGGCATGCTTGCCGAAATAGCGCTGCGCAGCAGCCTCGGCACCGAACGCGCCACTGCCCATGTAGGCGCGGTTGAGATAAATCGACAGGATCTCGTTCTTGGTATACTTGGCCTCCATCGCCAGCGCATAGACGGCCTCCTTGGCCTTGCGCCAAAGCGTCGTCCGGCGACAGTCCCGGACGTATTCCCGCCGGGTTTCCCATTGGTCAGGGTCGTAGGCGACCCCTAGGCACAAGAGCTTGGCCGTCTGCTGCGTGATGGTCGACCCGCCGTGGCCGCTGAGCGGCCCGCGCCCCTCGGCCAGGTTGATACGGATGGCGCTGGCGATGCCCCGCGGGCTGATGCCCACATGCCAGTAGAACCGCTTGTCCTCGGTCGCGATCACGGCATTCTTGAGATGCGGGCTGACCGTGTCGGCGGTGACCACCCCGCCGAATTGGTCCCCGCGCCAGGCGAAGACCTCGCCATCGCGGTCTCTCAGCGTGACGGAGCCGCGCGCCCGCCCGTCCAGCAACTCTCGCACGTCCGGCAACGTGGTGTAGGTGTAGAATACCGACAGCCCGACGATGAGCGCCACGACCATCGTGACCCGCCATGTCAGCCCCCAGAGGATGCGGCCGAAGAAACGCAGCAGCGCGCCGACAGGCCCGGAAGACCGGCGCGGGCGGCGCGCCGGCGCCTTCTTGCGCCCGCCGCGACGGGTCTTTTTCGGCGGGGTTTTCTTGCGTCGTTTCTCCGCGACGAGGCGCGGCGTCTTGCGACCGGTCTTGCTCATGCTTGCCCCATTCGGATCCTGCCCGACGCACCGATACTAACCACCGCCGTTCCCAAAGTTGAGCCTGCCTTCCGTTTTTGAGATGCCCGCTTATTAGGCATTTGGAAATTTAAGACCAATTTTTGTGCAATTTCCACCGGCAATCCGGGCCAGAACCGGGGCTGTGTCTTTCCGGCGCCGCGGCACCCGGCTTTTCTGCAAGTGCGAAATTAACCCTTGCCCAAAGAATCCGAAAGGGGTGTCAAGTGAAACTCATCATAGCGACCATCAAGCCGTTCAAGCTTGAGGATGTCCGCGAGGCGCTGACGGAAATCGGCGTGCGCGGCATGATGGTGACCGAGATCAAGGGCTTCGGCGCCCAGTCCGGTCACACCGAGATATACCGCGGCGCCGAATACGCCGTGAACTTCGTCCCGAAAATCAAGCTCGAAGTGGCCGTGTCCGACGCGATGGTGGACCAGGTTCTCGATGCCATCGCCAAGACCGCCCGTACCGGCAAGATCGGCGACGGCAAGATTTTCGTTCTCGACCTTCAACAGGCCATGCGCGTGCGCACCGGCGAAACCAACGAAGACGCGCTTTGACGCGCGCGGGGGAAATGACAATGACCATCACACGTTTCACGAAACTGGTCCTGACGGCGGGCGCGCTCATCGCGCTGCCGCAGATCGGCGCCGCACAGGAAGCGGCCGCGCCCGGGTTCGACGAGATCGGCCCGTATATCATGACGACCCTGCTGTTCTGCATGGCGGGCTTTCTGGTGTTCTTCATGGCCGCCGGTTTCGCCATGCTCGAGGGCGGGCTCGTGCGTTCCAAGAACGTCACGATGCAGATGACCAAGAATATCGGCCTGTATTCGCTGGCCGCGATCATGTACTGGCTGATCGGCTTCAACCTGATGTATCCGGGCGACGGCTGGATAATGCAGGGCTGGGTCGGTCCGTTCTTCTCGACCACCGTGCTTGATCCCGTGGGTGTCTCGGCGGCGAACGCGGCGCTCGATTATGCCTCGATCGGGTCGGACTTCTTCTTCCAGCTGGTGTTCGTGGCCGCCACGGCCTCGATCGTTTCGGGCGCGCTGGCCGAGCGGATCAAGCTGTGGCCGTTCCTCATCTTCGTCATCCTGCTGACCGGTGTTCTCTACCCAATCTCGGGGTCGTGGCAGTGGGGCGGTGGCTGGCTGGCCGAGGCCGGCTTCTCCGACTTCGCCGGCTCGACCGTGGTGCACTCGGTGGGCGGCTGGGCCGCGCTGGCCGGTGCCATCGTGCTGGGACCGCGCCTTGGCAAGTACGGCAAGGACGGCAAGGTCAACCCGATCCCGGGCTCCAACCTTGCGCTGGCCACGCTTGGCACCTTCATCCTGTGGCTCGGCTGGTTCGGCTTCAACGGCGGCTCGCAGCTGGCCATGGGCACGGTCGGGGACGTCTCGGATGTCAGCCGCATCTTTGCCAATACCAACATGGCCGCAGCCGCGGGGGCCGTCGCCGCACTGATCCTGTCGCAGGTGATGTACAAGAAACCCGACCTGACGATGACGCTCAACGGTGCGCTGGCGGGTCTGGTGTCGATCACGGCCGAACCGCTTGCGCCGACGCTCTTCGGCGCCCTGTGGATCGGCGCGATCGGCGGCGTGATCGTGGTGCTGACGGTTCCGATGCTCGACAAGTTCAAGATCGACGATGTCGTGGGCGCGATCCCGGTGCACCTCTTCGCCGGTATCTGGGGCACCATCGCGGTGGTCTTCTACAACGACGCGGCGAACATCGCCACGCAGCTTCTGGGGATCGTCGCCTACGGGGTCTTTACCTTCGTCGCCAGCCTCGCGGTCTGGTTCGTCATCAAGGCCGTGATCGGCATCCGTGTCGAGGAAGAGACCGAGATCAACGGCCTCGACATGAGCGAGCTGGGCATGGAAGCCTATCCGGAGTTCTCCAACGCCTGAACCGGGCGTCTTTCCTGGAGCAACTTCAGCCCGGGCTTCGGCCCGGGCTTTTTTTGTTCACTCCCCCTGCAGCGAATTGTCGCTGGCCCGACACCGGGAGCGCGTTAGCTTTCGCGAACGCAAAAAAGGGAGATGGCGGTATGGATGGAAGCATACTGGGACAGGATGACGCCGCGGCAGAGGCGCTGCGCCAGCAACATGTGCACGACCGCGCCCTCGCCTCGATCCGGCAAGAACAGCGCCGGAACGAGGCGGGAGGCTATGCCGTGATGGGCGCCGCTGCCGCCTTCGGCGAAGCCGTGCGCCCCGGTCGCTGGCTCGCCCTTGCCGCGACCGCGGCAAGGGTCTTCTGCATCGGGCTGATGACCGCGGTAATCCCGCTCTACCTGTTTTTGACAGTGTCGCCCGGCGGGTGAGGCGTGTCTGTGCTCACGGCTCGATCAGCTTGGGAGAGCCGGTCGCAAGGTCGGTGCCGACATAAGGCAGCTTTGCCTCTTTCCACGCGGCAAACCCGCCGCCCATATGCGCGACTTTCTTGAACCCGGCCTCGATGCACTGGCGCGCCACCTTCTCCGAGCGGACCCCCGACCCGCAGTGAAACACCAGGCGTTTGTCCGACTGCCCGGGCAGCTTGCGCGCCTCGAAGAAGGGCAAGGGCAGCAAAAGCGCGCCGCGTATGTGCTCGAAGGCGTATTCCTGCACGGTACGGACGTCGATCAGCGCGATCTCGTCCCGGTCAAAGGCCGCGGCGACCTCTGCCGCGTCCCATGTCTCCAGCGTTGCATCGCCCACGGTCTCGGTTTTCATTGCGTTTCTCCCGATCAGAACTTGTTGGCAGGTATCTTGAAGTAGCTGTGCCCGTCGGACTCTGCCTCGGGCAGGCGGCCGCCGCGCAGGTTCACCTGCAAGGCATAAAGCATGCGCCCCGGCAGCGGCAGGGTCTCATCGCGCGCATCCCGCAGCTTCACGTAATCTTCGCGCGGTGCGCCCCCTCCCACATGCGGGTTGTTCGCCCTGTGCTCGGCCACGGTCGCCTCCCACGCCGGGTCGGTACGATCGCCAACCGGCGGGTAGTCGTGCCCGATGAAAAGGCGCGTATCGTCCGGCAGCGCAAGGATCTGCTGCAGGCTGTCGTAAAGCATGTCGGATGACCCGCCTGGGAAATCCGCACGGGAGGTGCCCACATCCACGTGCATGAAGGTGTCATGCACGAACGCGGCATCCTTGCCCACGACATAGGTGATAGACCCAAGGGTGTGCCCCGGTGACAGCATCACCCGCACGTCGAGATTGCCGATCCTGAACGTGTCGCCGTCGGCGAACAGACGGTCGAAATCGCGGTTGGGGTCGAACACGTCGTGAAGGTTGTAGTAATCCCCCCACAGCCCGGCGATCTCGTGCACTTTCTCGCCTATGGCATTCGGGGCGCCGGTCTTGTCGCGCAGCCAGTGCGAGGCCATGAAATGGTCCGCATGCGGGTGAGTGTCGAGAACCCATTCAACCTCGAGCCCATTGTCCTTGACGAAATCCAGCGCAGCCTGGGCGCTGTCTGTACGGGTGCGCGCATGCGCGGGGTCGAAATCCAACACCACGTCGATCAGCGCGGCCTTGCCGGTTTCCGGGTCGGCGGCCACGTACTGAATGCTCCCGGTGTCCGGGTCGTGAAAGCCGGTGACCTCGGCAGATCCCGCACCTTTCGACGGGCTTGTGCGATGGAACATCTTCAACTCCTTTCCTGCTTTCGAATTCACGTAATTGAATGTGGCTCCGATCCAACCCCTCGCCACGCGGAATTTCAGTTCGCCCCGGTCCGGGCCAGATGCTATCTGGCAGAATCGTCCGGGAACATGCTAGGTATAGCGCAATGAACAACATGACGCGCAACATAAGCCACGGCCGACCCGTCATCCGCCAGCTGGACGAGACCGCCGCGAACCGGATCGCCGCCGGTGAAGTCGTGGAACGCCCGGCCTCGGCCGTCAAGGAACTGGTGGAAAACGCACTCGATGCGGGGGCCACCCGCGTGTCGGTGGAGTTTGCCGACGGCGGAAAGACACTCATCCGCGTTGCCGACGACGGGTGCGGGATGGCCGCTGGCGACCTGCCGCTGGCGCTGGCGCGGCACGCCACGTCCAAGATCGACGGCTCGGACCTGCTCAACATCCGCAGCTTCGGCTTTCGCGGCGAGGCGCTGCCCAGCCTTGGTGCCGTCGGGCGGCTGACCATAACCTCGCGCGTCGCCGGGCAGGAGGCGGCCGAAATATCCGTGTCCGGCGGCCGGGTGAGCGGCCCGAAACCCGCCGCGCTGAACACGGGCACGACCGTTGCTTTGCGCGACCTTTTCCATGCCACGCCCGCGCGGCTGAAATTCATGCGCTCGGACCGGGCCGAGGCGCAGGCGATCACCGACACGGTCAAGCGTCTGGCGATGGCCGCGCCCTATGTCGGGATCACCCTGCGCGACGTGTCGGGCGGGGCCGAGGGGCGCGTGACCTTCCGTGCCGATCCCGAAACCGGCGACATGTTCGACGCGCTGCACGGCAGGCTCGCCCGTATCCTCGGCCGCGACTTCGCCGAGAACGCGCTCAGGATCGACGCGGCGCGCGACGGCCTGCGCATGACCGGCTTCGCCGCCCTGCCGACCTATGCCCGCGGCTCGGCCGTGGCGCAGTATCTCTTCGTCAATGGCCGGCCGGTCCGCGACAAGATGCTGACCGGGGCGTTGCGCGCCGCGTACCAGGATCTGCTCAGCCGCGACCGGCACCCGGCGGCCGCGCTTTTCATCGACTGCGACCCGACGCTGGTGGACGTCAACGTCCACCCGGCCAAGTCAGAGGTGCGTTTCCGCGACCCCGGCGTGGCGCGGGGACTGATCGTTTCCGGCCTGCGCCATGCGCTGGCCGAGGCGGGGCACCGCGCGGCCTCCACCGTTTCCGACGCGGCGCTTGGCGCAATGCGGCCCGAACCGGCCGCGCCCCGCGTCTACCAGATGGACCGCCCGTCGCCCGCGGCGCTCGCAACGGCCCGCGAGGCACAGGCGCCCGGCTTTGCCGAGCTGCAGGACAGCTACAGCGGTCGGGTCGAACCGGCCGAAACCATCGCGCAGGACTCCGGCACGCTGACGGAACAGGCCCGGCCGCTTGGCGCCGCAAGGGCGCAGCTCCACGAGAACTACATCGTCGCCCAGACAGAGGACGGCCTGGTGATTGTCGACCAGCACGCCGCGCATGAACGGCTGGTCTATGAAAAGCTGAAACGCCAGATGGCCGACAACGGGGTGCGCGCGCAGGCGCTGCTGATCCCCGAGATCGTCGAGCTTTCCGAAACCGGGGCCGCCCGCCTGCTGGACGAGGCCGAGGAGCTTGCCAAGCTCGGCCTGACGGTCGAGCCCTTTGGCCCCGGCGCCATCGCCGTGCGGGAAACCCCGGCGATCCTCGGGCCTTGCGATGCGGGCGCGATATTGCGCGACATCCTCGACGAGCTGACGGACGGAGACGACAGCCTTACCCTACGCTCGCGTATCGAGGCGATCCTGTCGCGTATCGCCTGTCACGGCTCCGTGCGGTCCGGGCGGCGCATGTCGGCCGACGAGATGAACGCCCTGCTGCGCGAGATGGAGGCGACCCCGCATTCGGGCCAGTGCAACCACGGCAGGCCCACCTACGCCCATCTCAGGCTGTCGGACATCGAGAAGCTCTTCGGGCGTACATGATTTCCGCTCGCCCTTGGCAGGCTGGTTGACTTTGACGTGCGCCAAAACGATTTTTGCCAGCATCGCTAATGGAGTTTGCACGTGCAGGTTGAATTGCTTGATTTCGATGTGGTGAACGGCTTCGCCCTCGCAGGGTTGGTCCTTGCCCTTGTCATACTGCTCATGGCGGTCAGGGCGACCAACCGGCAGCGCGATACCATCGCGCGGTTGCGCGAGGAAATCGCCGGACAGAAACCCAGCGTCGATCGGCTCCCGGAAATCGAACAGGAACTGCGGACGGCCAACGAGGCGCTTCAGGAAAAACGTATCGAGAATTCCCAGCTCGAGGGGCAGCTCGAAACGCTGCGCAAGAGCCACGAGGCGCGACTCGAGGAAATACGGGTAATGAAGCGGGAGCTGGAAGAGAAGTTTTCCAACCTCGCCTCGGGTGCTCTGAAATCCAATTCCGAGCGTTTTCTGGAGCTGGTTTCCGAACGCTTCAAGCAGCACAATTCCGCGGCCGAGGAAGACCTGACCAAGCGGCAGACCGCGATCAAGGAGCTGGTGAAGCCGCTCGATGAGAAGCTCGGCAAGTTCGACCAGCGCATCAGCGAGATCGAGAAGGCCCGCAACGAGGCCTACGGAGCCATCAAGACGCAGGTTCTCGAACTGGCGGAAAGCCAAAAGATACTGGGGCAGGAAACCCGCCGCCTGGTCCAGGCGCTGCGCGCGCCCAAGACCCGCGGACGCTGGGGCGAGATGCAGCTTCGACAGGTTTTCGAGATGGCGGGCATGGTCGAGCATGTCGATTTCCTGTCCGAAAGCTCGGTCGAGACGGCCGAAGGGCTCCGCCGGCCGGACGCGATCGTGAACATTCCCGGCGGAAAGAACATCGTGATCGACGCCAAGACCCCGCTGGAGGCGTATCTCGACGCGCTCGAAAGCCCCACGCCGGAGCAGCAGCAGGAAAACATCGCCCGCCATGCGGCTCAGGTGCGCCAGCACGTCAAGCTTCTGTCGTCCAAGTCCTACCAGGAATCGATCCAGACGACGCCGGATTTCGTGGTGATGTTCATTCCCGGCGAAACCTTCGTGGCCGCGGCCGCCGAGAACGACGCGGGGCTGATCGAATATGCCTTCGAGAGAAAGGTCCTGATCGCATCGCCGACCACGCTCATGGCGCTGATCAAGGCCATCGCCTATGGCTGGCAGCAGGAAAAGATGGCCGAGAATGCGGCCGAGGTACAGAAACTGGCCAAGGACCTTTACGACCGGCTCGGCACCTTTGCCGAACATCTTGAAAAAACCGGCAAGAGCCTTCGTCAGTCCGTCGACAACTATAACAAGGCCGTCGGCTCGCTAGAGGGGCGGATCCTCCCCGCGGCACGCAAATTCGAGGCCATGGGCGTGGTGGCCAACAAGTCTGAGATCGACGCGCCACGCATGGTGGAACAAGAACCGCGCAGCCTGACCGCCGCCGAGTTCAACGAGATCGACAACAAATAGAAACCGCTGCCCGCATCGGCAGGATCGAAACCTGTTTGGAGGGCCGCTTCACGCCCGGCAATGCCGGGCGATCTCGCGGTCGCGCAGGCCGGTCTCGACCAGCAAGCAGCGGTCGCGCGCCTCGTAGTAATAGCCGCGCGCATACCACATGACGGCCTCGTCCATGTCACCGTCCGACACCATCCATGCCCCGCGCAGGTATTTCACGCCCCATTTCAGGTTCGTGGCGGGGTCGAGAAGATCGGCGTCCCGCCCGGCAAACCCGATACCGCGCGCCGTCTCGGGCAGGATCTGCATCATGCCGTAATAAGGGCCGTTGCGCGCCCGCGGGCGATAGTCGCTTTCGCGTTGCACCACCTTGTGCACCAGCGCGCGCGGCACCTCATAGTCATCGGCATAGGCATTGATCAGGGCGCGGATCCGCGGCGTCTCGCCGGGATAGAGCGGCGCCGCCGCCCGCGTCGAAAGCTCGGGGTCTCGTGCCCCGCCACACGCCGACATGGCCGAAACGGCGAGAAGCACAAAGGCATGGCTGATCTTCACTGTCCGGTCTCCCGTTGCCGTCCCGCACGCAGACAACGATGAAATCCGGCCGCGTGGCAAGAGGCGTGTGGCGCATGGCCGGGGCACGGCAGGTTTCCGCCCGCGCGTGGCGGTCAGGTCGTCTCCAGGCAGTGCCGGCGAAAGGCGCGTTTGAGCAGATCCAGTTCCTCGCGCAGCAGCGTGACCTCGGCGCGGATGTCATAGCTGAGCGCATCCCCCGACATCAGCGAGAAACTCCCGATCGTCTCGCCGTCGGCGCGGTCCTGCATGACAAAGGTCTGCACCCCGTCGGCGATCACGCGCGGGGGTATCGGCACGCGCAGAACCCACAGCCCCTCGTCGGGGCGCGGGATCACCTCGACGCCCTCCAACGGCTCCTGCAAGTGGGTCACCACGACATCGGGGGGCTCCGTCCCTCCGCCCTCGCGGGTCAGGATGCCCTCCCACACGCCTTCGAAAAGCCGGGTCTTGGTCAGTGTCAGGTCGCTCATCGCTTGCCCCTTCAGAATTCCGCCCGCGGCCGCCGGCTCAGCGTCAGATCACGCACCGTCACCTGGCTCATCTGCGGGTTCTCGAAGATGAGATCGATCCACGCACGTTCTATCCGCTTCTCGTTGAGCTTGGAGTATGCAAGGTCGAACTCGACCATGACAACCTCCTCGGTCAGCGGCAGCTCGCGCACGATCTGCTCGGTGTTCGGTCCGTGCTTGATGTTGAGCCGCGCGAATATCTCCAGCGGCTTCTCCATCTCGACGATCGTGTCCACGCGGATCAGGTGGGAGCGCGTCAGCCCGTCCACCGCCGCCTGCGGCAGGTCGAGCACGAGCGACAGAAAGGATCCGTCAAAATTGAACACGTCCATGCGCAGCCCGAACGGCGCAAGATCCTCCTCCCGCCGGTTTCGGATCTGGCGCAACGACAATTCCGAATGGCGGCAGTCATGGAACAGGATCAACTCGTCGCCAAGCCGTGTATTGCTCTCCACCGAGGACCGGCCCGGCACCGCCAGCGGCTCGCGCCATAGTGCCGGCCGCCATGCCCAGTCCGTGCCATGCGGCTTGGGAAAGGTTCTCGTGCCGATGACCGGCAGGGCCAGCCTGTAGTCGGCCGCCGCGATGAATTCATTGAGTTCGTGGCGCAGCCTGCGCGCCTCCGCGCGCTTGCGTCTCAGCTGCGCGACGGGATAGGCGCCGGCATGCTTGGCGGCCCGGCGCCAGAGGGTCAACGCCCTCCGGTTCGCGAACCATTCTAGCCATGAGCCGCCGCTGTCCGCCATTCCGGGTCCGCTCTTCCAGTTCCGCCCGCCTTCGCTGCCGATCCTGTCATAGCATCATTGCGAATCCTGAAACAATCTGTGTCGAACGATCCGCGCGCGGTCAGGTCTCGTCCTTTTCCGGCGCCGGTGTGTCCCCGGATCGCGCGGGCACAAGCTCCGGGCTGGCTTGCCGCATCCGGCGCGCCACGTCGGTCAGAAGGCCCCGCCCCCCCGGTCCGGCCATCGCGCTGTCCGATTTCGCGTAAAGGGCCAGCGCGACCAGATGACCGTTGAGCCGCATCCCCGCGCGCCAATGACGGGCATCACCCCCGGGCAGGATCCGGTCGCCCCCGCTGGCGAACTGCACGACCGTCAACTCCGCGCTCTCATGCGCCGCCAGAACCTCGGCCGGCGCCATGCTGCGCGCGATCTGCTGGGCGGTCGGCGCCGCGGGCACCTCCCCGTCCGGCGGATCGGGCAGGACCGAAACGGTTATGAGCACCGGCTCCACCGCCTCTCCGCGCATCCCGCTCAGCGACTCGCAGCTGGCAAGCAGCACGAAACCGCCATTGTCCCGCCGGCGCAGTGTGCGGCGGTCGATGCAATAGCCCCGCGGTCCGCGCACAACCACGTCCCCGTCGTAAAGTGCAACCTTGCGCAGCACCTTTCTTCCCTCGTCCTCCTTGCCGGAGGCGAGAAAGCCAAGCGCGCCGGTGTCGGAGCCGAGGCAGCCGGCAAGCAGCAGCACCGAGGCCAGCATCCCGGCCCTGAGCATCCCCAACGCGCCGGGCCGTCTGTCAGATGTCCATGTAGACATGCCGCTCGGCCTTGCCGCCGGGATGGGTGACCGCGCCCTTGTAGGTCTCGCCCACGAGCCGAGCGAATTTCCAGATCGCGCCCGAGGCATACATCGTCTCGCGCGGGCCGGCCCAGCCCTGCTTGCGCCGGGCCAGTTCTTCGTCGGACAGGTCCACGCTCAGCTCTCCCTTGATGGCGTCGATGGTGATGACATCCCCGGTCTCGATCAGCGCGATCGGACCGCCATGCGCCGCCTCGGGCCCGACATGGCCCACGCAGAATCCCCGCGTCGCGCCGGAGAAGCGCCCGTCGGTAATGAGCGCCACCTTCTTGCCCATGCCCTGCCCGGACAGGGCGGCGGTGGTGGCCAGCATCTCGCGCATGCCGGGGCCGCCCGCCGGCCCCTCGTTGCGGATGACGATCACCTCGCCTTCCTCGTACTGCCGTGCCTTCACCGCCTCGAAGGCGTCCTCCTCGCATTCGAACACCCGCGCCGGCCCGGTGAAGACCTGGTTCTCCGCAGCGATACCGGCCACCTTGACGATGGCGCCGTCGGGGGCAAGGTTGCCCTCCAGCCCCACGACACCGCCGGTCCTGGTGATCGGGGCGTCGATGGGATGGATCACGCGGCCATCGGCCTCGCGGTCGATCCGGTCCAGCTCCTCTCCTATGGAGCGTCCGGACGCGGTGACGCAATCCTCGTGGATGAGACCCGCCTTGCGCAGCTCCTTCATCACCACGGGGATGCCGCCGGCATCGAACAGGTCCTTGGCCACGAACTGCCCCCCCGGCTTGAGATCGACGAAGTAGGGCGTGTCGCGGAAGATCTCGCACACGTCCTGCAGGTAGAAGTCGATCCCCGCCTCGTGGGCGATGGCCGGCAGGTGCAGCCCGGCATTGGTCGACCCGCCGGTGCAGGCCACCACACGCGCCGCGTTTTCCAGGCTCTTGCGCGTCACCACGTCGCGCGCGCGTATGTTGCGGTCCAGCAGGTTCATCACCGCGTGGCCCGACGCCTCGCCATACTGGTCGCGGCTCTCGTAAGGCGCGGGCATGCCCGAGCTGTTCATCAGCGCCAGCCCGATCGCCTCGCTCACGCAGGCCATGGTGTTGGCGGTGAACTGGCCGCCGCAGGCCCCCGCGGAGGGGCAGGCCACGCGCTCCAGCATGGCCAGCGCCTCGTCCGACAGCTCCTTGTTCTGGTGACGGCCCACCGCCTCGAACATGTCCTGCACGGTCAGGTCGCGGGTGCGGAAATCCTCGGGAATCTCGTCAACCTGCGGCGCCTTGCCCGGCAGGATCGAGCCGCCGTAGATGAACACGCTTGGCACGTTGAGCCGCACCATCGCCATCATCATCCCCGGCAGCGACTTGTCGCAGCCCGCCAGCCCCACCAGCGCGTCGTAGCAATGCCCGCGCATGGTCAGCTCCACGGTGTCCGCGATCGCCTCGCGGCTGGCCAGCGACGAGCGCATCCCCTCGTGGCCCATGGCGATACCGTCCGTGACGGTGATGGTGGTGAACTCGCGCGGCGTGCCATGCGCCTCCTTGACGCCACCCTTGACCGCCTGCGCCTGCCGGGCCAGCGCGATGTTGCACGGCGCGGCCTCGTTCCAGCAGGTCGCCACGCCCACCAGCGGCTGGTGGATCTCCTCCTCCGTCATCCCCATGGCATAGTAATACGACCGGTGCGGCGCCCTCGCCGGGCCCTCGGTCACGTATCGGCTGGGCAGCTTGCTCTTGTCGAACTTCGTCATCTGGGGACCTCCTGGAGCGTGATCGCAAAAGGTCTAGGATAGAGCCGCGCGGTGGGCAAGCGTGTTATCCCTGCCCCGGCGCACGCCCGCGGCCTCGGACCCGGGCATTTCCGCGACGGCGGCAAGGCCCGGCCGCGCGCGGGCATCTTCTTGGCCGAAATACCCCGGGGGTGAGGCCGCAAGGCCGAGGGGGCAGCGCCCCCTGCCCTACTCCGCCGCCCGCAGCGCGGCCTGCGCACAGAAGCACGAGGCGGCAACCGTCCTGTCCGCGCGGGCCTGCGCGAGGTCGAGGCGCTGGCGCACCTGCACGATCTCGACCGTCTCGCCACGCGCCTTGAGGCAGTCGTGCAGACCCTTCAGGCTCCAGACATTGTCGGGGTGCACCGTGGCGCGCGACAGCTGCCCGCCCAGCCCGAGATCCTCGCGAAAGAGCGCCTCGGCCTCGGCCACGCGGTCCTGTTCCAGCAGCAGCGCGCCCAGCGCGTGGCGGGTGGGCTGCATCCAGCCCCACGGCTCGTCGTAAGGCAGGGTATCGTCCAGCGCGACCGAGCGGCGCAGCGCCGCGAAGGCCTCGTCATACCGCCCCTCGCGGTAGAGGATCTCGCCGCGCAGCATCTCGGCCCCGATGGCCAGCAGGTCGACCACCTTGTTGTTGTGCACCAGCCGGCTTTCCGGCACGCGCGCCATCGCCGCGTGGTAAAGCTTCTCCTCGGCCAGCGCCGCGTCCACCTCGCCCAGCGCCGCATGGCCGATACCGCGCGCGTAATGCACATGGGCGGCCAGAGTGCAATAAAGCTCCGGGTCTTCCGGCAAGGCCAGCTCCGTCGCCTCGCGCCACCGGCCGAAGCGCACCAGAACATGCGGCTCGAAGCTCAGATACGCCTCGAAGTAATCCGCCATCGGCGGGCTTTCCATGCGCAGCATGTCCTCGGGAACGGTCGCCTCGGCGCCCCGAACGGCCCGCAGGGCGGGCCCGATCTGGCCCAGCAACATCGCGCCGTAGATGACGAAATGGTAATCGTGCAGCCGATAGCCAGAATAGATGTTGAACGCGCCTTTCTCGCGCCAGTATTTCTCGTCAGCCGCGACAGCGGCCTCGTTCCAGTCCACCACGTTCTGATACTGGCCGCACAGCACGTCGATATGGGTGGGCATGTGGATGAGGTGGCCGGCATCGGGCACCAGCCGGCGCAGCACGTCCGCCGCCTTCAGCGCCTTTTCCGGGTGCGGCGACATCTCCATCAGGTGGACATAGAGATGCAGCAGGCCGGGGTGGCGCATCGCGCCGGGGCGCCGCTCCATCGCCTCTTCCAGCACCTTCTGCGCCTCCTCGGTAAAGGCGCCCTCGGCCGGACGGCCGGTGGGCAGGTCCCACATCTTCCACGGGGTAAGGTTCAAAAGCGCCTCGACGAAAACCGTGCATATGTCGAGGTTGCCGGGATGCGCCGCGTGAACCGTCCTCATTGCGTCGGCGAAATCCCTGTCCCAGCTCTTCATGGTGGCGATGTCGGCCATTCCGGCCTGCGGATAGCGCGCCGGCAGCGCCCGGATCATCGCCGCCTCCCAGTCCGAAACGCCGTCGAGGCGCGTCATGGCGGCCATTGCCGCCTCGTGCCCTGCCGCCAGCGCCGCGGCGCGGCCGGCCTCGTCGAAAAGCTCCCAGTCCATGTTGTAGTTGGGACCGACGGCATAACCGCGCCCCCAATGGGCCATGGCGCAGGCGGGATCGGCGGCGATGGCG
The DNA here is from genome assembly GCF_044472985.1 of Roseovarius salis. Lineage (NCBI taxonomy): Bacteria > Pseudomonadati > Pseudomonadota > Alphaproteobacteria > Rhodobacterales > Roseobacteraceae > Roseovarius > Roseovarius salis. Next base: position 17,940 of record NZ_JBISDG010000013.1, read on the forward strand.
TTGTCGAAACAGCTCACCGCCTCCTCGTGGTTGTAGCCGTAGGTCCACAAAAGGCCCCTGTCGAACCAGAGCTGCGCCGCGTCGGAGTCCGTCGTGACGGGAAAGCTGTGGTCCCCGAGGTCGAAATAGCTCTCCACGGGTGCGCCTCCATTTGATCGTCACCAGGCTACCACAAAAACCGCCGGCGGCGGAAACCTTTCGCGAGACGCCGCATTGTCCCGGCCCGGCGCAGCGCCTAGCTTGGCGCCATGCGCACCGCTTACGACGCCTACGCGCCGCTGGTCGCCCCGGCGCGGCCCTCTTCGCATCCGCTGCGGCTGATTGCCGGGGCCGGATTGACCGTCCTTCTGTTCATCGCGCTCGGCTTCGCCTACGCAGCACTCGTGCCCGTTCTCGTGGGATACGAGGCGGGAACGGCGAAATCCGCGGTCGGCCAGCCAGCAGGGGTCGTCCTGCTTCTCTTCCAGTTCGTCTGCCTCGTCCTTGCGTTGTCGATCGCGCTGCGGCTTGTGCACCGGCGCGGGCTGGCCGGCCTGATCGGGCCTTTCCGCCGCGCGGCCGCGCAATTCCTGCGCTGCACGCTGCTGCTGCTGCCGCTCTACCTGCTGCTGTTCGTCGTTCCCGTGCCCGACGAATATGCGCCCGACCCCAACATGACCGCCACCGCCTGGCTTTCATGGCTCCCGCTCGCACTGCCTGCGATCATGGTCCAGATCACGGCCGAGGAGCTCGCTTTCCGCGGCTACCTTCAAAGCCAGCTCGCCGCACGGTTCCGCCACCCTCTCGTCTGGATCGGCCTGCCCGCCGCCCTTTTCGGCGTGGTGCATCTCGACCCCGCCATCGCGGGAGAAAACGCATGGGTGCTGGCGGTCTGGGCCACGCTCTTCGGCGCGGCCGCGGCCGACCTGACCGCGCGCAGCGGCTCGCTCGGCCCCGCGCTGAGCCTGCACTTCACCAACAATGTCTTCGCAATCCTTGTCACAGCGCCGGAGGGCAGCCTCGACGGTCTTGCGCTCTACACCATCCCGCTCGACCTGGCGGCGGAGGGACTCGCATGGTACGTGCTCCCGGTCGAGGCGTTGTTCACGCTCTGCGCTTGGCTCGCGGCCCGGCTGGCGCTGCGCGTCTGATTGCATTTGCCGCGGCCAACGTCTATTTCGGGCGCGACATCAGAAACGGGAATGTCCAAGCATGAACTGGATCACAAACTACGTGCGCCCGCGGATCAACTCGATCTTCTCGCGCCGTGAAATCCCGGAAAACCTGTGGTCCAAGTGCGATGGCTGCGGCACCATGCTCTTTCACCGCGAGCTGAGCGCGAACCTGAATGTCTGCACCGGGTGCGGACACCACATGGCGATCACCCCGCGCGCGCGATTTGGCGCGTTGTTCGACGGCGGCACCTTCTCGGAGGTCAGCGTGCCCCAACCCACCGCCGACCCGCTGCATTTCCGCGACCAGAAGAAGTATCCCGACCGCATGCGCGCCGCGCAGAAATCCACCGGCGAGAAAGAAGCGATGATGGTCGCCATGGGCGAAATCGGGCGCACGCCCGTCGTGGCCGCGGCGCAGGATTTCTCCTTCATGGGCGGTTCCATGGGCATGTATGTGGGCAACGCCATTATCGCCGCGGCCGAGACGGCGGTGAAACACGAGCGCCCGCTGATCCTTTTCTCCGCCGCCGGTGGCGCCCGGATGCAGGAGGGCATCCTGAGCCTGATGCAGATGCCGCGCACCACCGTCGCCGTTCAGATGCTGCGCGAGGCCGGTCTGCCCTATATCGTGGTGCTCACCAACCCCACGACTGGCGGGGTGACGGCCTCCTACGCCATGCTGGGCGACATCCACATCGCCGAACCGGGCGCCCTGATCTGCTTTGCGGGGCCGCGGGTGATCGAACAGACGATTCGCGAAAAACTGCCCGAGGGCTTCCAGCGCGCCGAGTACCTGCTGGACCACGGCATGATCGACCGTGTGACCAAGCGCACGGACATGCGCGACGAGCTGATCACGATCATACGAATGCTGATGGGCCTGCCGCCCGCGGTGAAAGGCGATCTGCCGCCGCCTGCCGACCCTGCCGAGGCCAGCGTTGCCGCGTTGCAGGAGCCCGGAACCGAAGAAACGGCCAAGCCAGACGCGCCGGACACGTCCAAATCCTCTGCCAAGACATGAGCGCCCCGGCCTCCGACGTCATCCTTGAACGGATGATGTCGCTGCATCCCAAGATCATCGATCTCACGCTGGACCGGGTCTGGCGTCTGCTGGACAGGCTGGGCAACCCGCAGGACGCCCTGCCGCCGGTCATCCATATCGCCGGCACCAACGGCAAGGGCTCGACCCTGGCGATGATCCGCGCCGGGCTGGAGGGCGCCGGCCACACCGTCCACGCCTACACCTCGCCACATCTCGCCCGGTTCCACGAACGCATCTACCTCGGCGGGAGCCTGATTTCCGAACCCGACCTCGCGGTGGTGCTCGACGAGTGTGAGGCCGCCAACGGCGGCGCGCCCATCACCTATTTCGAGATCACGACCTGCGCGGCTCTGCTGGCCATGGCGCGACGACCGGCGGATTACACGTTGCTGGAGGTCGGCCTCGGCGGGCGTCTGGACGCGACCAACGTGATCCCGGCGCCGCGGCTGACCGTCATCACGCCGGTGTCGATGGACCACGAGGGCTTTCTTGGCGACACGCTGCCCGAAATCGCCGGCGAAAAGGCGGGCATCCTGAAACGCGGCGTGCCCTGCATCGTCGGCCCGCAGGCGGAACCGGCAATGGAGGTGATCGAGGCCGCCGCGGCCCGGGCCGGCGCCCCGCTGCTGGCCCACGGCCAGCACTGGCACGTGACAGCGGAGCGGGGCCGCCTTGTCTACCATGACGAAACCGGCCTGCGCGACCTGCCGATGCCGAACCTGCCGGGTGGGCACCAGCTCGACAACGCGGGCATGGCGCTTGCAGCGCTGCGCCATCTGGGGGCGGGCGACGCGGCGCTGGACGCGGCCGTTACCTCCGCCCGCTGGCCCGCCCGGATGCAACGGCTGACCGCCGGCACGCTGGTCGATGCCGCCCCGCGGGCCGAGCTTTGGCTGGACGGCGGGCATAACCCCGCCGCGGGGCAGGCACTCGCCCGCCACCTCGACAGCCTGCCGCCCCGTTCCACGCATCTCGTTTGCGGAATGATGAATACCAAGGACGTGACCGGCTATCTCGGCCCGCTTGCCGCGCATGCGCGCAGCCTGACCGCCGTGCCGATCCCCGGCGAGCCGAACACTCTTTCGGCCGATGCCACAGCCGAGGCCGCGGCGGCCGTGGGCCTGCCCGCAGCCACCGCCGGCACCACACTCGAGGCCGTCACGGCAATCACCGCGCAAGACCCCCGTGCCCGTATCCTGATCTGCGGTTCACTCTACCTCGCCGGGACCGTCCTGCGCGACAACGGCTGACGCGCACCGCCCGGCTCAACCACCCGCGTCGAGCAGGGCCCGCAGACCCGCGCGGTAATCCGGGTAGATCAGTTCCACCCCCAGCTCCTCGCGGATACGGCGGTTGGAGACCCGCTTGGACTCCGCGTAGAAACTGCGCGCCATGGGCGACATCTCCGCGACCTCGAACGGGATTTCGGGTGGCAGGGGGCAGCCCAGAAGCTCCGCCGCGTAGCCGATAACATCCTGGGGCGGGGCCGGGGCGTCATCGCAGACATTGTAGACCGCGCCGGGGTCCGGACGGTCGATCGACGCCGCCAGAACCTGCGCGATGTCATCCACGTGGACCCGGCTGAACAGCTGGCCCTTCTTGACGATCCGCCGCGCCTTGCCCTGGCGCACCTTCTCGAACGGTCCGCGCCCCGGCCCGTATATTCCAGCCAGCCGGAAGATGTGCAGCGGCAGACCGGGAACGGATTGCCATTGCTCTTCTGCCGCCTTGCGCAGCCGGCCCCGGCGTGTCGAGGGATCGAGCAGCGTCGTCTCGTCCACCCAGCCGCCGCCGTGGTCGCCATAGACACCGGTAGTGGAAAGATAACCCGCCCATTCCAGCCGTGGCGCCAGGTCGGCGATCTCCTCGGCGAAACGTGCCAGCACCGGGTCGCCCTCGCCTCCGTCCGGCCCCACGCTGGACAGGATGTGCGTCGCGTTGCGAAACGCCTCGGACAGATCCCCGTCGGGCCAGAGTACGGGGATCACCCCCTCGGCCTCCAACGCCGCCAGCTTTTCGGGGGTGCGCGTGGTGCCGTATATCGTCCAGCCGCGCGGCAACAGCCGCTGTGCCAGTGCCCGCGCGGAATACCCGTGCCCGAAAGAGATAAACACCTTGCCCATGTGCCCGTCCTACGCCCCGGACGCGGACTGTGCAATCTCCAACGGGCGCGAGGCCACCCATGCATAGCCGTTTTCGCACAGGATGATGGTCTCGCGCAGGCCGTGCGGCTTGTCCGTTGGCGGCTGCAGCACGTGATATCCGGACGCCGCCGCGCGCCGCGCCGCGACGTCGGGATCGGTTTCATAGAGCCGCAGCTCTGCCCCTGCCCCGCGCGGCGGCGTTTCCGGCACGAGCCCGAGAAGCGGGTTTTCGCCGTATGTATGATCTCCGTGCAGCTGGAATATCGCGCCGTGATAGTCCAGGATAGCGAAATCGCGGCTCACGCGATGCGCCTCCATGCCAAGAACGTCGCGCAGGAACCGGACCTCGGCCTCGACGTCGCGCACCAGCAGGTTGAGACCGATCCCCCTGAGCGATGCGCCGAAGGCGTCCGGGCTTACCGTTTCGTAATCCATGACCCGCCCCGGCGTGCCGATACCCCTCGGGGCAGCTTGATCGCCGCCGTGGCGCGTGTCAACGTGCAGCCGAAACAACGACGTGACAGGCCTCCCCCATGGACAGACCGGCATGACGGGCGGGATCAAGACCCCTGACCTGCCCGCCCCGCAGGAGTTTACAGACGCGTCCGCGGCCGTGGCGCACCTGATCTGGTTTTACGAGACCGCGGTGGAATTCCTGCGCGCCGAGTTTGCCAACGCGCTGAAACATGGCACGCCGGGTTACCGGGCGCGCGCGTTCTATCCCGAGATCCGAATTACAACGGCAAGCTATGCCCAGATCGACAGCCGGCTGAGTTTTGGCCACGTGGCCGAGCCGGGCACCTACGCCGCCACTGTCACCCGCCCGCGCCTGTTCCGCCGTTACCTCGAACAACAGCTCGATCTGGTGATGGAAAACCACGGCGTGCCGGTGACGGTCGGCGCCTCGGCCACGTCCATGCCGATACACTTCGCCGTGGCCAGTGACCCCGGCCTGACGGTGCCACAGGAGGGCGCGACCACCTTCACCCTGCGCGACGTGTTCGACGTGCCCGACCTGACCACCACGAACGACGATATCGTCAACGGCACGTTCCAGCCCGGTGCCGATGGCGCGGGGGCACTGGCGCCCTTCACCGCGCAGCGGGTGGACTACTCGCTGGCCCGGCTGGCGCACTACACCGCCACCGAGCCCGAACATTTCCAGAACTACGTTCTTTTCACCAACTACCAGTTCTACGTGGCCGAGTTCGAGGCCTTCGCGCGACGGATGCTGGCGACACCCGGCAGCGGGTACCAAAGCTTTGTCGGCCCCGGCAACATCGAGATCACCGGCCCGGACGATATCCTGCCGCCGCCGTCCAAGCTGCCGCAGATGCCCAGCTATCACCTCAAACGGCCGGGCGCCTCGGGCATCACGCTGGTGAATATCGGCGTGGGGCCGTCCAACGCCAAGACGGCCACCGATCACATCGCCGTGCTCCGGCCCCATGCGTGGATCATGGTCGGCCACTGCGCCGGGCTTCGCAACAGCCAGCAATTGGGCGATTTCGTGCTCGCCCATGCCTACCTGCGCGAGGACCGGGTCCTCGACGCGGATCTGCCGGCATGGGTGCCGATCCCGGCGCTCGCGGAAATCCAGATCGCCTTGCAGGATGCCCTGGCACACGAGACCCGGCTGGAGGGCTACGATCTCAAGCGGATCATGCGCACCGGCACGGTGGCCAGTTTCGACAACCGCAACTGGGAATTGCGCGACCAGACCGGCCCGGTGCAGCGCCTCAGCCAGTCCCGGGCGATCGCGCTCGACATGGAAAGCGCGACGGTGGCCGCCAACGGCTTTCGCTTCCGCGTGCCCTACGGCACGCTGCTGTGCGTGTCCGACAAGCCGCTGCATGGCGAGCTGAAGCTGCCGGGCATGGCCAGCGACTTCTACAAGACGCAGGTGGCGCGCCATCTCATGATCGGGATCCGCGCGATGGAGACGCTGCGCGACATGCCGTTGGAGCGCATCCACAGCCGCAAACTGCGCAGTTTCGACGAAACCGCGTTCCTCTAAGGTGGGAAAAACCCCACAAAATGCGCCAAAAACCCTTGATTTCCTACACTATGCGTTGTGTTCAATGGCAAGATACAGTTAAATCGCGGCACGAGGCCCCTAGGAACGGGCAGTGAAAGGAGACCATGAAATGGCAAAACCGATGACGAAAACCCAGCTGGTCGCGGCCCTGGCCGACGAGATGGACAGCGACAAGAAATCCGCCAGCGCAGCCCTGGACGCGGTTGTCAACGTGATCACCCGCGAGGTATCCGGCGGCGGCGCGGTCACCCTGCCCGGCGTGGGCAAGATCTACTGCCGCGAACGGCCCGAGCGGATGGTGCGCAACCCCGCGACGGGCGAACAGATCCGCAAGCCGGCGGACAAGGTGGTGAAGATGACCATCGCCAAGGCGCTCAAGGACAGTGTCAACGGCTGACCTTGTAATCGGCAAGAGTTTCGGAAAGGGTCGCCCGCGCAAGGGGGCGACCCTTTTCAGTTACGGAGGCGCTGAGCAGCATGGACATCCGGGCAATCGTCATGGGGCTGGCCTTCGCCGTCATGTGGTCCAGCGCGTTCACGTCCGCGCGGGTGATCGTGGCATCCGCGCCACCGGTGTCCGCGCTGGCGCTGAGGTTTCTTATCTCCGGGGTTCTCGGGGTGATGATCGCGCGGTTTCTCGGCCAGAGCTGGCGGCTGACCCCAGCGCAGTGGCGGGCAACCATCGTGTTCGGCATCTGCCAGAACGCGCTATACCTCGGCCTGAACTTTGTGGCGATGCAGACGGTCGAGGCCTCGCTCGCGGCCATCATCGCCTCGACCATGCCACTGCTCGTGGGACTGGCAAGCTGGGCGATCCTCAGAGAGCGCGTCGGCCCATTGGGATTTGCAGGTCTGGTCGCGGGCGTGGTCGGGGTGGCGATCATCATGGGCACCCGGCTTCAGGGCGGGGCCGACCTGTACGGCGTTGTGCTCTGCGTGATCGGGGTGATCGCGCTCACCTTTGCCACTCTGGCGGTGCGCGGCGCCACCTCGGGCGGGAATTTCCTGATGATCGTCGGGCTGCAGATGCTGGTGGGCAGCCTCGTTCTGGGGGTCGTCGGCGCGGCGACCGAAACGATCGCGATCGACTGGTCGTGGCAATTGGTGGCGGCGTTCACCTACACCACGCTCGTGCCCGGGCTGGCCGCGACACTGGTTTGGTTCCTGCTGGTCAACCGGATCGGCGCCACCAAGGCGGCGACATTCCATTTCCTCAACCCGTTTCTCGGGGTCGCGATCGCGGCGCTCGTGCTGAACGAGCGCCTCGGGGCGTGGGACGTGCTGGGCGTTCTCGTGGTCACGGGCGGGATCCTCGCGGTACAGCTGTCCCGGCAAGAGGCCGCGGAGCGCCCGCAACCACGCTGAGCCTGCCGCCCATGGCGTGCCGTCCTAACCGGCGGACTCACCCTGCTGCTGCCCCGCGGAGCCCGCACCCGTCCACGCACCGGCGCGGTCCCCCAGCTGCTTGAACTTGGCAGAAACCCCGTCGAGCTTGGCGACCCAGGCCGGGTCCGGCGTCTGGCCGTCGGTCAGCCGGAAATAGGCCTGCAGAAGGCACGCCAAGGCAAAGGGTTCCAGAACCGCGGCCTTGACGGCCCATGCGAACAGCACGGCAAAGACGAACCCGCCGGCCGACCATGCGCCCGGAATCACGTAAACGACCGCGGCCGCGGGGGCGAGCATCACGAGGAATACGAGGAAGGCCAGCACGTAGGTCACCGCCATGATCCACGCCGCGTTGATCAGCAGCGGACGCGCGTTTTGGCCATAGAGCACCAGCGCATCGCGCGAATCCGCCCACGGGTTCCGGGAACGGTTGCGGATGAGATAGGCAAGGATCACCTCGTCGATCAGACCCACCGCCACCCGCAGGAAAGCGCGCACGACCCTCATGAGCCCGTCAAGCGCGGGGATCGGCAGGAGCGAGGCGAGCCCCTCCACCAGCCCCGTGATCGCCCGGATCACCCCGCGCACAAGCTGGTCGATGGCGAACAGAACGTTGGCCTGCCCGAAGCGCGCCCGCACCACGTCATGGGCGTGGGCAATCTGCGACCGGCCCTTCGGCAGGTCGCGGCCGTCAAGATACTCGATCATTACCGCGATGTGGCCAGCCTTGACCATGTAAAGGATGTATTCGCGCAGGAAATAAAGCACCGCCGCCGTCAGGCCAAAGCCCAGCCCCCCGCCCCAGAAGGTCGCGCTGGCACGGAAATCGGCATCCCCCATCGCACCGATGCCCCAGCCGATCCCGGCGCCCGCGCCGGTCACGAGCACGTAGGCCACGGCGATCCCGAAATACACCAGTATCCGCAGGACCACGAACGGGGCGGTCCGGCGCATGACCGCCATGGAGGCGCCGAATGAGAAATCGGTCATGAAATGTCCCTTGCCGCGGGTTTCCCGCGGCAACCTGCACGACGCCGCCGATTCTGCCAAGCAGCACCTCAGAGCGCGAACAGCAGCGCCGACAGCGTGACGAACGCGCCGCCCGTTGCCGCGAGAAGGGAGATGGACGCGAGACCGTCATGCCCATAGGGTTGTGCCAGCACGACATAGATCCCGAACATGGGCATGGCCGCCGACAGGACTGCGGCATGGCGGAACTCCGCCGTCAGGGCCGGCAGGCCCAGCCACGGGACCGCCGCAACGGCCAGTGCAGCCATTGCCGGATGCAGCAGCAGCTTGCCGGACGCGATGCCCGCCGCGAGCGCCTTGTTACCGCGCATCGGCAAACCGTGCAGCGTGCCACCGATCACGACCAGCGCCAGCGCGCTGGCCGAGGCGGCAAGGATCGACACGAACCGCTCCAGCGGTGCGGGATAAGGCACATCCAGCAGTGACACCGCCAGCCCCATGAGCAGCCCGATCACGAATGGCCGTCGCAGCACGTTCCACAGGATGCGCAGCAGGACGCGCGGCAGGTTCCGGCCCGGTGACGGCCTGGCGATTTCCAGCAGGAAAAGCGCCAGCGGGATCATCGCGAAATTCTCGACAAGGAAATTCAGCGCCAGCACCTGCCCCGCGAGATCCGGCAGGGCAAGCAACAGGGCGGGATAACCCACATAGGCCGAGTTGGGCACAGACATGCCCATTACCGCGATCGCGCGGCGCGCCGGGCCGGTTCCGGTCAGTGTCACCGCGCCGTAACCAACCGCGACGGTCGCCAGACCCGCGATCAGCATCGCCGCCATGTATCCGGGGTGGAGCACCTCGCCAAGATCCCGACCCGCCACGGCATCGAACAGAAGCGCGGGCAGCGCGATGTTGAGGACGTAGCGGCCCAGCACCCGCATCTCCCCGCCGCTGAAAAGCCCGGCCGCCACGGCGCCATAGCCGAGCGCGATGGCGCCGAACAGCGGGAAGGTGATCGAAAGAACCTCGATCAAGCCGGGCCGATACGGCCGCGCTGCCCCCCGGTCTGGGCCCGGTCGAGCAGAAGGTGATCCAGCAGCACGCAAGCCACCATCGCCTCGCCAACCGGGACGGCGCGGATTCCGACGCAGGGGTCGTGCCGCCCCTTGGTCACCACTTCCGTGGGGCTGCCATCGACGGTGATCGATCGGCGTGGCGTCAGGATCGAGGAGGTGGGTTTGACCGCGAAACGCACCACGATCTCCTGCCCCGTGGAAATCCCGCCAAGGATGCCACCGGCATGGTTGGACCCGTATTCCGGCCCATCGGCCCCCATGAAAATCTCGTCGGCATTCTGCGTGCCGGTCAGCCGCGCCGCCGCCATCCCCTCGCCGATCTCGACGCCCTTGACCGCGTTGATCGACATGCAGGCGGCGGCCAGGTCGGTATCCAGCTTGCCGTAGACGGGGGCGCCAAGGCCCGGCGGCACGCCGCGCGCCGAAATCTCGATCTCTGCGCCGACCGACGTCTTGGCCTTGCGGATCTCCTGCAGATAGGCCTCCCAGTCGGGCAGGGCCTGTGGATCGGGCATCCAGAAATCGTTGCGGTCGATGGCATCGGCGTCAAAGCGGGCACGGTCGATCTCCATCTCGCCCATGCGGGTCATGTACCCCCTGATCTCCAGCCCCGGCACCAGCGCGCGCAGTGCTGCGCGCGCCACGCCGCCCGCGGCCACGCGCGCCGCCGTTTCCCGTGCAGAGGACCGGCCACCCCCGCGGTAATCGCGGTGACCGTACTTGAGATGATAGGCGATGTCGGCATGACCGGGACGGAACGTACGGGCGATCTCGCCGTAATCCTTGGACCTCTGGTCGGCGTTCTCGATCATCAGCTGGATCGGCGTGCCTGTCGTGCGTCCCTCGAAGACGCCGGACAGGATGCGTACCGCGTCTGGTTCCTTGCGTTGCGTCGTGTGCTTGCTCTGCCCCGGCCTGCGCCTGTCGAGCCAATGCTGAAGGCCCGCCTCGTCCACCGCGATGCCGGGCGGGCAGCCATCCACCGTCGCCCCGAGGGCGGGGCCGTGGCTTTCGCCCCATGTGGTGACGCGAAACAGGTGTCCGAACGTGTTGAGGCTCATGCGCGCGCTCCTCTTGCCGCGCCTGACTTAGCCGGGCGGCGGCCATGCCTCAAGCCCAATCCCCCCGGGCATGGCGTCCATACGGCAAGCCGGCGCTGCCGCGGTCCCCGCCCGGCGCGGACCGCGCGGTTTTTGGCTGGTGCGAATCACTTCTTGTTGACCGGTTCTTGCCGATTCGACTATATCTTGTGCAAGCCGGTTCGCGGCGGCATGGAATGATCGATCCACCGGGCCGCGGCCAAGGAACATCGCGCCCCGCACAGATGCAGGGCGGCGCGCGATCCCCGTCAACGTGGCAGGAGTGATTGAGGGGCCGGTTCAACGGCCTCCTTTCATGTCGGGGCAGACCCTTTTGCCCCTCGCGAACAAAAAAACCCGGGCCTCTGGCCCGGGTTCGAGAGATTGGCGCGCGCCCCGAGGGCGCCATGTCAATGCAGCTTGGCCTCGACCTCCGAAATCGACTCGTCGATCAGCTTGTTGCCCTGCGCCGCGGTCATCTGCTTGGCCACGACATCCTTGGCGACATCGACGGCCACCGTCACGGCGCGGTCCCGCACCTCCTTGACGGCATGGGCCTCGGCCGAGGCGATCTGGTCCTCCGCGGCCTTGATCCGGCGCGCGATAGACACCTTCAGATCCTCCTTGGCCTGCTCAGCGGCCTCGGCGGCTTCTTCCTTGGCGTGGGCCACGATCCGGTCGGCCTGGCCCTTCACCTCTTTCTGCTTGCGCTCGTAGCTGGCCAGCAGGGCCTGCGCCTCCTCGCGGATCGCACGGGCCTCGTCCAGCTCGGACTTGATGCCCTCGGCCCGCTTGTCGAGCTGCGCCGCCACCAGCGACGGCACCTTGAGATAAACCAGCACCGCCACGAACAGAAGGAACGCGATCAGCACGACGAAATTGGTATTCGCCAGCGAAAAGAATGGTCCCGATGCGGCCAGCGCCGGGCCGGCGGAAAACAGGGCGATCAGCGTAGCAATTGGTCTCATGGCCCTACCCTTTCAGCCGCGCATCCACCGCGGAGGTAATTGTCTTCTCGTCGGCCTTGGCGCCCATGGCGGTGACCAGCTCCGACGCCGTGGCCTTGGCCACTTCCTTGATGTCTTCCATCGCGCTGGCGCGGATCTCGGCGATCTTCTTCTCGCCCTCGGCCGCTTTCGCGGCGATCTCCGCCTCGGCCTTTTCGTTGGCCTCGTCCAGTTCGGCCTTTATGTCCGCCTTGGTCGCCGCGATGATGTTCTGCGCCTCGGCACGGGCGTCGGCAAGCGCCTTGTTATAGGCTTCCTCGGCCTCGACGGCCTTGGCCTTGAGATCCTCGGCCGCGGCAAGGTCGTTCGTGATGGTCCCTTGGCGCTCTGCCAGAACCGCGGCGATGCGCGGCAGGGCGATGCGCGACAGGATGAAGAAGATCACCACGAGCGTGACGATCAGCCAGAAGACCTGGTTGCCTATCCAGTCAGGGCAAAGTTGCGGCATCCCTTCACCGCCGGCTTGCCCAGTGCATATACTGACGACGCCGGAAGCCTGTTCGGCTACTGTAGTTTCCGTTGCCATGTCGGCATCCTCCTCGAACCGAGATTACAACGGGTGGGTCCGGTTACTAGGCAACCCACCCGCGCGTAAGGATGGTTCGTATGGCTCAGACGGCGAACATCAGCAGAAGCGCGACGAGGAACGAGAAGATCCCCAGGGCTTCCGAGAATGCGATACCGATGAACATGGTTGCCAGCTGCCCGCCGGCGGCCGACGGGTTGCGCAGAGCGCCCGAGAGGTAGTTACCGACCACGTGGCCCACACCGACGGCGGCCCCGCCCATACCGGTACAAGCCAGACCAGCACCGATAAAGGCACCCATTTGTACGACGTCGCCTTCCATTTCATGTCTCCTTACGTTGGAATTGGCAAAAGGGGGTTGGTTGATCCCTAGTGGTGCGGATGCAGCGCATCCTTCAGGTACACGCAGGTCAGGATCGTGAACACGTAGGCCTGGATGAAGGCCACGAGCGTTTCGAGCGCGTAGATCGCCGTGATGGCGAGGATCGACAGCGGGGTGACGATGATGCCCACCCCGACGGAGATGGTGATGAGCGGTGCGAAGGCTGCGAACACCTTTATCACGGCATGGCCGGCCATCATGTTGCCCATCAGACGAACAGAGTGGCTGACCGGACGGACGAAGTAGGAAATCACCTCGATCAGCGCCAGCACCGGCCTCAGGGGCAGCGGCGCCGCGCTGATCCAGAAAAGCCCGAGGAAGCCCATGCCGTGCTTGACGAAGCCCAGAACGGTCACGGCGATGAACACGGCCAGCGCCATCACGGCCGTCACGGCGAGATGCGAGGTCGTGGTGAACGCCGTCGGCAGCAGCCCCAGGAAATTCGCCATCACGATGAACATGAACAGCGTCATGATGTAGGGGAAGAATGGCAGCGCGTCCTTGCCGGCCACGTCCTCGACCATCTTGCGCACGAAGCCGTAGGTCAGCTCGGCGATCGACTGCATCCGGCTGGGCACGGTGGCGCGGCCCGAGCTGCCAAGTACCAGCAGCGCGAACACGCAAAGCACGGTCAGCGCCATCCACAGCGTCACGTTGGTGACCGTGAAAATGCCCACCGGACCATCGCCGAAGAGCGGCTTGACGATGAATTGGTCCATCGGGTGGAAAACCAGACCACCCTCGTCCGCATGTTCGGCACCGTTCGCTTCAGTCGCCATTTCTTACCCTCTCGCCGTCGCCCGTGCCGGGCGTCTCTTCTTCGGCCTGTTCGGCCGGCTGTGCCTGCTGCACCTCCCGCGCGCTGCGCATCATGGTCTTGATGCCCGCGGCGAGCCCCAGCAACGTGAACAGCACGAGGAAGACGGGCATCGTCCCGAACAGGCTGTCCAGCCCGTACCCCATGCCAAAGCCGATCAGCAGACCGGCCACGAGTTCTATCACCATCCTCCAGGCAAGATGCGCCTGGCTGTAGTGCTCTTCCTGGTGGGGCTTGGGCGCGTCCTTCTGCTTCAGCCGCTTGATCCGGTCCTCGAGCCGCGCCAGCCGCTCGTTGTTGTCGGGATCGGACACGGTTTGCCCCTCCGGAATGGTTGCGCCTGTGCTACGGCGCGGGCGCAACTGAGTCAAGCGCCCGTATCGGCGTCGCAAGAAAGCCGTAGTAACCTGATTTTGCTTGGATTTATAAAAACCTGCGTGACGGCAACGGCGCCGTCCTGGTGATATATGCCGGGAACCGGCGGCACCTGCATATTCAACCGTCTGGTTGAGGTTGCCCCGAATGACGCGCACCAGACCGTTGACGCCGCCGCCCGGAGCAGGCTTAACAGGATCATGCCGGACGCTCTCGACATCGTTTTCGCGGCCCTTGCCGATCCCACCCGCCGCGCGATCCTCTCGATGCTGCTGGAGGACGACATGGCGGTGACGGACGTGGCCGAACCATTCGACATGTCGCTGGCGGCAATCTCCAAGCACCTTGCCATTCTCGGCCGTGCCGGCCTCATCACGCAGGAGCAGCACGGGCGCGTGAAATGGTGCAAGCTGGAGCCCGACGCGCTGCGCGATGCGTCGATCTGGATGCAGAGCTTCGGCCAGTTCGAGGCGGTCAACCTCGACGCCTTCGAGCGGTTCCTCGCCGCGGAGCTGCCGGATGACGGCTGAGCGCGTGGCGCTGTCACCCGAACGCCTGCCGCCGCCCGTGGTCGAGCGGCTGCACATGCCGCTCGTCACGCCGATGGAGCCGGGGCCTGACTGCACCTGCGGCGTGTTCCGGGCGGACGGTGGCTTTCGGGGGATGTCGCGCACGCTCCTGTCGGGGGCACGCCTGTCCGGCGTGCCCGAACTGGCCGAGACACCGGTGGCCGAGGTGATCCCCGGCCGGTGGCTCTTTGCCGGAATCGGTCGGCACCATTTCGGCCATTTCATCGTCGAGACGCTGATACGGCTCTGGGCAATCGGCGCCTACCGCGACGAACTGGACGGCGTCGTGCTGATCCCCAAGCATGGCATGGATTTCTCCGTGGCGCTGCGGCGCCGCTACGGCCCGTTCCTCGAGATGATGTGCGACGGGCTGCCGCTGCACATCGTCGAGCATCCGACCCGTTTCGAGACCCTGCTGCTGCCCTCGCCCGGTTTCGGCCCGCTCGGCTGGGTGACGGGCACGCCGATATTCCGGCGCGAGATCCGCGCCCGCATCGCGCGCCATATCCGGCCCGAGGGCCCGGCGCGGATGTACATTTCCCGCTCGCAACTGAAGAAGAGCGAGAAGCACGTGCACGACGAGGCCCGCATCGAGACGCTGCTCGCCCGGGCCGGCTATGACATCTTCCGCCCCGAACAGCACGGCATCGAGGAGCAACTCGCCCGCTACATGGCCGCAGACACGGTGATCGGCGGTGACGGCTCCGCCTTTCATCTCGCTGCCTTCGGCATGCCTCGGGGTGCGCGCGTCGGACTCATACAGCGGCGGCACCGCCCCAAGGTCTTCGACGCCTTCATCGCCCAGATGGAGGCCTTCGCCGGGGCCGAGGTGACGCCGGTGCGCCCGGTGCTGCCCAAGACCGATGACACCCCCCACCCCAGCGAGGCGGCCACGCCCATAGATTTCGAGATCGTGAAGGCCGAGCTCGACGCGGCGGGCTTTCTCTGATCGGCCGGCCGCCGCTCATCGGCCCTTGCGGGCGCTCTTCGCGAAAAGGCCCGCAAGGGCCGATGAGCGCCGCCACCACGCGGCCACATGGCGCGCTCAGGCCGGGTGCTCGTCCTTGAGCAGCAGCACCAGCGCCGCCACGGTCATCGCGATCCCCACCAGCACCAGCCCGCCCGGAACGTCGTGGCCAAGCGCGAATTCCCATCCGATCACCCATGTCGGGGTGAGATAGGTGTAGGCCATCACCTTTGCGCTCGGCAGGCGCAGGCTGGCGAACTGCAACAGCACGAACGTCACCGCCGTGGCCGCCACCGCGGTATAGAGGATGGTGATCCACACGATCGGTGGCA
Source organism: Roseovarius salis (assembly GCF_044472985.1). Classification (NCBI taxonomy): domain Bacteria; kingdom Pseudomonadati; phylum Pseudomonadota; class Alphaproteobacteria; order Rhodobacterales; family Roseobacteraceae; genus Roseovarius; species Roseovarius salis. The sequence continues at coordinate 33,800 of NZ_JBISDG010000013.1, forward strand.
GCGCGGGCCAGTCGGTGCGCATCAGCCCCGGCCAGCCCGCCGCCGCCACCAGCGCGGTCGCGGCGGCCATCGTGCCGAAGGCGAACACAACCGGTCTTTCACCCCTGTTCAGCAGCCGCACCATCGGCGTATAAAGCGCATGCGCCACGCATCCCCAGAAATACACGATCTCGCCGCGCCCGACCTCGAAGGTCAGCACCGCCTGCCACTGCCCGTCGAAGATCACCCACAGCGCCCCCGCCGCACCGACGGCGAGCGCCAGCGCCATGCGGCCCGTCATCGCCTGCCGCAGCAGCACGTAGCCAAAACCGCCCGCGATCACCGGTGTCAGCGTGAACACCGCCGCCGCCGAAACCGGCGCGGCCGTCTTCAACCCCTCGAACATCAGCACGAAGTAAAGCCCCATCGCCCCGCCCAGCAGAAGGTAGCGCCAGGGCGCCGCGAAAGCGGCCCGCGGAATGCCCGCGATCACATGCGCCGCCACGCCGAGCATCAGCGAGGCCGCCAGGAACCGCACGGCATTCAGCACCGCCGGCTCGATATGGGGCGCCGCCATCCCGCCCAAGGCGAAGGACCCGGCGATGAGCGCCGAGAAGCACAGCATCGCCAGATGCCCCTTCAGCGTTTCCGTCAAAGGTCCTCCCACTCGCGCGCACGCTCCTTGAGGAAATTCAGGAACGCCTGAACCTTTGTGGTGCGGTGCAGGTCCATGTGAGTGACCAGCCAGAGCGGCGCCGACCATTCCTCGCGCGGTTCGGCCACCTCGATCAAGCCGCCCATCTCGGCCGCCTGCAGCCGCGACATGAACCCGATGCCCGCGCCTTCGCGGATCGCCCGGCGCTGCGCGTGGACATCGCTGCTGCGAAAGGTGATGCACGAATCCGGCACCGTTTCGCGCAGCCACTTCGCAAACGGCGCGCGCGATTTCGGGTCATCGGCGCTCACGAACCTGTGGGCGGCGTATTCCGACTCGTGCGCGGGCAGGCCGTGCCGGGCGGCATATTCCCTGCTGGCAAAGAGCGTGATCTTCTGCCGGTGGAAACGCTGCACGACGTTGTCGGGCTGGTCGGGCGGGCTGCCCGCGCGGATCGCGACATGGGCCTCGCCGTATTCCAGCCGGAACAGCCGGTCGCCGGTCAGGAACCGCACCAGGATGTCGGGATGATCCTTCTGGAACGCGGCCAGCACGGGCACCAGCAAATGGCTGAGCCCACCCAGCGAGGTAACCACCAGCTCGCCGGTGACGTCGTTGCCGCGGCCGCGGATGCGCCCGACGAGCTGGCTGAACTGGTCGTCGGTGGCCTGCGCGACCCGCAGCAGGTCCTCACCCGCCTCGGTGGGGGTGTAACCGCGGGCGTGGCGCTGGAACAGCTTCACGCCAAGCCGCTCCTCCAGCGCGTCTATATGGCGTATGACCGTGGCGTGATGCACCCCCAGCACCTCGGCCGCCCCGCTGACCGTGCCGACGCGGGCCACGTGATAGGCGGTGCGGATCTCGTCCCAGCTGTCCATGGCATCCCCGGTCGCCTCTGTGCGAAATTCAACACGCAATATACAAGCCGTATCGTTGCGTTTGCCTGGGCACAAGTCAATCCTTGCCGGAACCCAATCGCCCATTGCAAGGATATCAGCCAATGACCCGCACGCTACTTCACATCGACGCCTCGGCACGGCGCGAGGGCTCCGTCACCCGCGACTTGACGGCCCGCATCGTGGACCGGTTCCCGCGGGCAGCGGTCATCCGCCGTGACCTCGCCGAAAACCCGGTGCCCCAGATCACCGAGGACTGGGTGACCGCCAACTTCACCCCCGCCGAGGAGCGGACGCCCGACCAGCACGGGACCCTCGCCCAATCCGACACGCTGGTGGCCGAGCTGGAACAGGCCGACACCCTCGTCATCGGGCTGCCCGTCTACAATTTCGGCCTGCCGGCCGCGCTCAAGGCATGGATCGACCAGGTGGCGCGCGCCGGGGTCACCTTCCGCTACACGGCCAATGGGCCCGAGGGCCTTCTGACAGGCAAGCGCGCCATCATCGCCATGGCCTCCGGCGGGACCGAGGCGGAGTCGGCCATCGACTTCGCCACGCCCTACCTGCGGCACATGCTGGCCTTCCTGGGCATCACCGACGTGACCGTGGTCGCCGCCGACCGCATGGCCGTCCAGCCCGGTGAAAGCCTGGAACGGGCGCTCGCCCGGCTCGACGCGCTGCCGGAGGCGGCCTGACAGCAAACCCCTGGCCGGGTGTCATCCTTCGCTGGACGGCAGGATATCGTCCGGGCGCCACGGCGCCTCTGCACCGTGGCACGCCCACTCCTCGGCGTGGGCCGCGCGTTCCAGCCGCCGCAGCGTCTCGAGGTCGCGCACCGGTTCACCATCGCCTTGGAAATGTCGCAACAATCGGTGCGAATGCACCACCGTCGGCACCGCGTCGAGGGGCTCCCACGCATCCAGCAGCGTGACGCGGCGCAGGTTGAATTCCGGCGGCAGCACATAGAAGCGTATGCCTGTCTCCCACAACAGATCCTTGAGCGTGAGCTGGTCCCGAAACTGGCCGGCAGCGTCGTATCGGCGCTTCCACTCGGCAAAAAAGGCATGCATCTCCGCGCCGTTGCGGTAGAGCATCACGCCGGAATTGAATTGGGGAAAGGCATAGGGTGTCTCGTGCCTGTGCCCCTGCTGGATCATCTCGGACCTGCGCCGCACGTCGTGCGCGACGCTGAGCGGGAACCGGTCGGCGAGTTCGAAAAGATCACCCAGCCCGGCCAGCACCAGAACATCGCAGTCCAGGAACAACACCCTGTCGAACCGCGCCAGCGGGAGGCATTCTATCTTGGCCCGCGGATGCGTGGTGGGCACACGCCGAACCTCGTCGAACAGCCCGGCCGGCACCTCTCCCGGCGTGTCGGTGAACAGATCGACCGGCAGACCGGGATTGGTCCGGCGCAGGCTGACCGCCGCCTGGCTGGCCAGCGCCAGGTAAACCGACCCCGTCGCCACGAACATCACGCCATCCCGCATTGCCTACCCCCGCTTGCACGCCACATGGGCAAACTAGCACGGGCATCTTGACTCCCAAGAGCATGCCGACTAGTGCACTCCAAATTTCCGGAAGTCGGTCACGCTTCCGGTCCCATGGGCCAAGACCCGGGATCGCCCCCCACCAGCGCGTTGCGCCCGTGGGGGCGTGCGGCGTTTGGGCGGCCACGGGAGATTGTGGTCAGAGACGTCATTCCCCATGTTGGGATGGCAGGACGGCAACCGGCGAAAGGAGGCCTGGGCGATGTTTGAAAATCTTTCCGAACGCCTCTCTGGCGTCCTCGACCGGCTCACGAAACAGGGCGCGCTGTCGGAGGACGACGTCAAGACCGCGCTGCGCGAGGTGCGCGTCGCGCTGCTGGAGGCGGACGTGTCGCTCCCCGTTGCCCGCGATTTCATCAAGCGCGTCCAGCAGGAGGCGACCGGACAGGCGGTGCTGAAATCCGTCACGCCGGGACAGCAGGTCGTCAAGATCGTCAATGATGCGCTGGTCGAGACGCTGCGCGGCGAGGACGACCCGGGCAGCCTCAAGATCGACAATCCGCCCGCGCCGATCCTGATGGTGGGCCTGCAGGGCTCGGGCAAGACGACCACGACGGCGAAACTGGCCAAGCGGCTCAAGGACCGCGACGGCAAGCGCGTGCTGATGGCCTCCCTCGACGTCAACCGCCCCGCGGCGATGGAACAGCTCGAAATCCTCGGCAAACAGGTCGGCGTCGATACCCTGCCCATCATCAAGGGCGAGGACCCGGTCGCCATCGCCAAGCGGGCCAAGACCCAGGCAAGCCTTGGCGGCTACGACGTCTACATGCTCGACACCGCGGGCCGGCTGCACATCGACCATGAACTGATCGCGCAGGCCGCGGCGGTCCGCGATGCCGTTACCCCGCGCGAGACGCTGCTGGTGGTCGACGGGCTGACCGGGCAGGACGCGGTCAACGTGGCAACGGAATTCGACGACAAGATCGGCGTCAGCGGCGTCGTCCTGACCCGGATGGACGGCGACGGGCGCGGCGGCGCGGCGCTGTCCATGCGCGCCATCACCGGCAAGCCCATCCGCTTCGTCGGCACTGGCGAGAAGATGGATGCGCTCGAGACGTTCGAGCCCGAGCGCATCGCCGGCCGCATCCTCGGCATGGGCGACATCGTCAGCCTCGTCGAAAAGGCGCAGGAGACCATCGAGGCCGAGCAGGCCGAGCGCATGATGAAGCGCTTCCAGAAGGGTCAGTTCAACATGAACGACCTGAAGATGCAGCTTGAACAGATGCAGAAGATGGGCGGCATGGAAAGCATGATGGGCATGATGCCCGGCATGGGCAAGATGGCCAAGCAGATGGAAGGCGCCGGCATCGACGATCGCATGATCAAGCGCCAGATCGCGCTGATCCAGTCGATGACCAAGAAGGAACGCGCCAACCCCAAGCTCCTGCAGGCCAGCCGCAAGAAACGCATCGCCAAAGGTGCCGGACTTGAGGTCAGCGAGCTCAACAAGCTGCTCAAGATGCAGCGCCAGATGTCCGACATGATGAAGAAGATGGGCAAGGGCGGCATGCTCAAACAGGCCATGAAGGGCATGTTCGGCAAGGGCGGCGCGGACCCCCAGGAGATGGCGCAGGGCATGGACCCCAAGGCGCTGGAACAGGCCGCCAAGAGCATGGGGGGCGGCAAGGGCGGCCTGCCCGGCCTCGGCGGCGGCAGCCAGCTTCCCCCGGGCCTGTCGGGATTTGGAAAGAAGAAATGAGCCTCTGCCTTGCCATCCCCCGGCTGGAAACGGCCCGGTTGGTGCTGCGCGGCCCCGAGCCGGCGGATTTCGAGCCGCTTTGCGCGTTTCTCACCGATCCCGCCCGGGCCTGGGGCTTCGGCACCGAAAAGGACCGGCCCACGGCGTGGCGCTGGTTCGCGGCGAATATCGGCCACTGGGCGCTGCGCGGGCACGGCTATTTCACGATGGAGGTCAAGGAAACGGGCGCGCCCTGCGGCATCACCGGGATATGGGCGCCCGAAGGCTGGCCCGAACCCGAGCTGGGCTGGGCCGTCTTCGACGGCTTCGAGGGCAAGGGGCTGGCGCGCGAGGGCGCGCTGCGCGCCCGCGAATGGGCCTATGACACGCTCGGCCTGACCACGCTCACCTCCAACATCGTCCCCGGAAACGACCGCTCCGTGGCGCTCGCGGAACGTCTGGGCGCATGGTACGAGCGCAGCTATCACAATGTCTACATGGGCGAGGAGATGCTGTATCGCCATCCCGGGCCGCAGGATCTCGGCATCGGGTCGGATTCGGACGGAAGCGCGGAGGCGTATGCATGAGCTTCCATCCCGCCGATACCCCCGTCGTCGAAACGCCCGACCTCGTGCTGCGCGGCTACCGCGAAACCGATTTCAACGCGTTCGCCGCCTTCGCCGCCTCGGACCGGTCCTGTTTCGTCGGGGGGCCGCAAAGCCGGTTCGAAAGCTGGCGCTCCTTCATGGCGGCCATCGGGCACTGGGTTCTGCGCGGCTACGGCATGTGGATCGTCGAGCACCGCGAAACCGGCGCCGTCGTCGGGCGCGTGGGTGTCATCTTCAACGACGGCTGGCACGAACCCGAACTGGCATGGCACATCTACGATGGTTTCGAGGGACGCAACCTGGCTTACCAGGCGTCGATCGGCGCGCGCGCCCACGCCGCGCGGCACTGGGGGATGGACGGGCTGATGTCCTATATCGACCCGGCCAACACGCGTTCCGTGCGCCTTGCCGAACGGCTGGGCTGCCATCACGAAAGCGATGTCGAGGTGCTTGGCAAGCCCTGCCAGCTCTGGCGTCATCCAGAGATTGGGGTGAACTGACATGCCCGCGACCCAGATCCCCGTCCTCGAGACACGCCGCCTGCGTCTGCGGGGGCCGGAACCCGAGGATTATCCCAACTTCAAGGCGACCTTCGCCTCGTACCGCTCGCGCTTCATGGGCGGTCCACTCAACGCGTACGAGACATGGATGCTCTACGCCGCCGAGATCGGGCACTGGAACATTCGCGGCTTCGGCATGTGGATGATCCACGACCGCGAAACGGACGAGACCTATGGCATGGCCGGGGGCTGGTTCCCCGCCAAGTGGCCCGAGCGCGAAATCGCCTGGATCATCTGGCCGGACAAGGCCGGGCACGGCTACGCGCTGGAGGCGACGCACGCGGTGCGCGGCTATCTGTACAAGGATCTCGGCTGGGAGGGGGCCGTGAGCTACATTGACCCCAAGAACCTCGACTCGATCCGGCTGGCCGAACGGCTGGGCGCCAAGAAGGACCCCGACGCCGCCACCATCGACGGCAACGACGCGGTCTATCGTCACCCCGGGCCGGAGCAGCTCAGGTCCGGTCAGCTGCGCGACGGAATCGAACTGGAAATCGAGCATTACTGCGACCCGCTCTTCAAACCGAAGGGAATGCCCGTTGACTGATCAGTCCGCACGTGCCGCCGAGCTCCTCAAGGAGCATCGCGAGAGCATCGACCGGCTCGACGCGATCCTCGTCTACACGCTCGGCGAGCGGTTCAAGCACACGCAGGCCGTAGGCAAGCTCAAGGCCGCTCATGACCTTCCCCCGTCCGATCCGGACCGCGAGGCGGCCCAGATCGCGCGGCTCGAGGATTTGGCGAACCGGGCCGATCTCGACCCCGAATTCGCCAAGAAGTTCCTGAACTTCATCATCGCCGAGGTGATCCGGCATCACCAGCGGCAGAAATCGTAGGGTGGGTGCCAACCCACCTTCTACCAGCCATTCAAAAGGAGAAACGCAAATGGCCATGAAAATCCGCCTTGCCCGCGCAGGCAGCAAGAAACGCCCCTTCTACCGCATCGTCGCCGCCGATTCGCGCATGCCGCGCGACGGCCGCTTCATCGAGAAGCTTGGCACCTACAACCCGCTGCTGCCCAAGGACAGCGAGGATCGCGTCAAGATGGACCTCGAGCGCGTCCAGCACTGGCTGGACAAGGGCGCCCAGCCGACCGACCGCATCGCGCGCTTTCTCGAAAACGCGGGCGTGACCGAGAAGAAGGTGCGCAACAACCCCAACAAGGGCACCCCCGGCAAGAAGGCGCAGGAACGCGCAGAAGAGCGCGCCGAGAAGGCCAAGGCGGCCGAAGAGGCCGCGGCCCCCGCCGACGAATAACACTGCGGACGGCCCCGGCATGCCGCAGTTTTCCACGGAGTTCCGGGCGCAATTCACCGAGCTGTTGCGCTGGCGGCGCGACGTGCGCCGCTTCCGCACCGATCCGGTGGACGAGGCGGAGCTGCGCGCATGCCTCGACACCTTCGCCCTTGCGCCGTCGGTGGGGCTGTCGGAGCCGTGGCGCATACTGCGCATAGACAGCCCCGCCGCCCGCGCGGCGGTGCTGACAAATTTCGAGGCGGCCAATGCCGAGGCGCTGTCGGGCTACACCGGCGAAAGGGCCCGGCGCTACAGCCAGCTCAAGCTGTCGGGCATGCGCGAAGCGCCGGTCCAGCTTGCCGTGTTCTGCGACGAGGGCACCGGCAAGGGCAGTGGCCTCGGGGTGCGGACCATGCCCGAGATGCGCCGCTACTCGGTCGTGGGGGCGATCACCCAGTTCTGGCTCGCCGCCCGGGCACGCGGCCTCGGCGTGGGATGGGTGTCGATCCTCGACCCGCACCGCCTGGCCCGTGATCTGGACGCCCCCGATGGGTGGGTTCTCGTGGCCTATCTCTGCGTCGGCTGGCCGGAAAAGGACAGCGAGACCCCAGAACTCGAACGCGCCGGCTGGGATACCCGCCGCGGCGCCGTGCCGCTGGAGCTGCGCTGAGATGGCCGAGCGTGTCTGCGTCGGGGCCATTGCCGGGGCCTTCGGGGTCCGGGGCGAGGTGCGGGTCAAGAGCTTTACCGCCGAGCCCGACGATATCGGCGCCTACGGCCCGGTCGAAACCGAGGACGGCACAAGCCGGTTCTCGGTCACGATCACCGGTCATGCCAAGAAAGCACTGGTCGCCCGCCTGTCGGGGATCGACACGAAAGAGCAGGCCGAGGCCCTGCGCGGCACCCGGCTCTACGTCGACCGCGCCCTCCTGCCCGAGCCTGACGAGGACGAGTTCTACCACGCCGACCTGATCGGGATGGAGGTCTACGACACCGGCGGCGCGTATCTGGGCTCGGTGAAAACGGTGCTTAACCACGGCGCGTCGGACCTGCTGGAGATCCGCGCACCGGGCCACAGCACGACCGTTCTGCTGCCCTTCACGCAGGACGACGTGCCCACGGTCGATCTGGCCGCCGGCCGGATCGTGGCCGACCCGCCGGAGGGGCTGTTCTGACGGCGTGCTGCTTGCCACGTCCGGCCGCCGCCGCTATCCCGCTGCCATGACGCAACCGCCCAGATCCCACGGACGCAAGTCCATTGCTGCCTCTGCCCGGCCGCGCGACCTGATGGAAACCGCGCCCCGGCTGGTCGGCGTGTGGGCGGCACAGGTCATCACGCTCTTGCCGGGCGCCTTTCCCGGCATCCTCGGCGAGAGCCTGACCGGGAAGGCGCTGGAGGAGGGGCTCTGGCAACTCGGGACGACCAACCTGCGGGAATTCGGCGTGGGGCGCCATCGCAACGTCGACGACACCCCGGCGGGCGGTGGTGCCGGCATGGTCCTGCGCGCCGACGTGATGGGCCGGGCGATCGAGGCGGCCACCGCGGGGGCGCCGGCGGGCCGGCCGATTCTCTATCTCAGCCCGCGCGGCAGGCGTTTCGACCAGCCCACGGCGCGCGCACTGGCCGCCGGGCCGGGTGCCACCTTGATCTGCGGACGGTTCGAGGGGCTGGATGAACGCGTCATCGAACACTACGGCGTCACCGAGCTTTCGCTGGGGGATTTCGTGCTAACCGGCGGAGAGATCGCGGCGCAGGCGGTGATCGACGCCTGCGTGCGCCTGTTGCCCGGCGTGCTGGGCAATGCCGCCTCGACCGAGGAGGAGAGCTTCGCCTCCGGCCTGCTGGAACATCCGCAATACACCCGTCCCGCCACGTGGCAGGACCGGCCGATCCCCGAGGTTCTGCTTTCGGGCAACCATGCCCGGATCGCGCGGTGGCGGCAGGAACAGTCAGAGGAGTTGACCCGCACCCGCCGCCCTGACCTGTGGCAGGCCTATAACACGAAACGGGATGACACGTCGCCCTAGGGGAATGGCACATGCGGGCCTGTCGCACGCGGCTCGGCACGACGACAATGCCCGCCCCACCCCGGTGCAGCCGTGTGAATAAGTCTTGAAATGACGGGGCAAACCTGATTTATCGCCCGCATCCCGAACAGGCGTCGGCGTGCGTGATTCCCGTTTTTCTTCTGGTGGGCTCTCCGTTGCGCCCTGTCGTTCTTTCCGGGCGGGCCATCCGTTGGCCGGGTACAAGACATGACGGCGCGACCTCCGGCGGGCGCGGGCACTGCCTGCGGACCCGGACGAAGACCGGGAGCTCTCGGGCCGCGAGACACCTTTGCGGGTGAAACCGCAAGCATTGAAGGAGTTGAAGCGATGGACCTGATCGCTCAGATCGAGGCCGAACAGATTGCCTCGCTCGGGAAGGAAATTCCCGATTTCAAGGCCGGCGACACCGTGCGCGTCGGCTACAAGGTGACAGAGGGCACCCGCACCCGCGTGCAGAACTTCGAAGGCGTGTGCATCAGCCGCAAGAACGGCGAGGGCATCGCCGGCACGTTCACCGTCAGAAAGATTTCCTTCGGCGAGGGCGTGGAACGTATCTTCCCGCTCTACTCCACGAACATCGAGCACATCACGGTGATCCGCCGTGGCCGCGTGCGCCGCGCCAAGCTCTATTATCTGCGCTCGCGCCGGGGCAAGTCGGCCCGGATCGCGGAAGACACGCATTACAAGCCGAAAGCCGGAAAATCCGGCAAATCCGCATAAGGGGCCGCGCCATGAAAAAAGACATCCATCCCGAGTACCATCTCATCGACGTCAAGATGACCGATGGCACGGTCGTCCAGATGCGGTCGACCTACGGCAACGAGGGGGATACCCTGTCGCTGGACATCGACCCGACGGCCCACCCCGCCTGGACCGGCGGCGGCCACCGCCTGACCGACGCGGGCGGCCGCGTCTCCAAGTTCAAGAACAAGTACGCGGGCCTGGGCTTCTGATCGGCAGACCACGATCCGCGCCACGAAACGCCGCTCTCCGGGGCGGCGTTTTTCGTTCCGGCCGCCGCCACGGGATGGCGTAAATGCAATACTCCCGTACGAACGCGCATGTCCCGCTTCACGGCGCGCGTCACACAACATATGGTGTCGCCGGGGATACACCGGAGCGTACGATCCGGTAAGGAAGGGCAAGACCACATGGCGCACATCATCGTCGTGGGCAACGAAAAGGGTGGCGCGGGCAAGTCGACGGTTTCCATGCACGTGGCCGCGGCGCTGGCAAGGCTGGGATACAAGGTCAGCGCGCTGGACCTGGACCTGCGGCAAAAGACGCTGGGAACCTACATCGCCAACCGCACGCGGTTCACGGAAAAATCGGGGCTGGAGCTGCCGGGGCCGCGGTTCCACGAGTTGCCGGAGATCGACCAGACATCGCTGAAGCCGGGCGAAAACATCTATGACCGGCGCCTGTCGGCCGCCGTGGCCGATCTAGAGCCCGACAGCGATTTCATACTGATCGACTGCCCCGGCTCTCACACGCGGCTCAGCCAGGTCGCCCACAGCCTTGCAGACACGCTCATCACCCCGCTCAACGACAGCTTCGTCGATTTCGACCTGCTGGCGCATGTCGACAGCGACGGGCAGACCATCCTCGGCCCTTCCGTGTATTCCGAGATGGTCTGGAACGCGCGCCAGCTGCGCGCGCAGGCGGGGCTGAAGCCCATCGACTGGGTGGTGGTGCGCAACCGCCTCGGCGCACAGCAGATGGTCAACAAGGAAAAGATGGCCAAGGCACTGGAAAACCTCGCCAAGCGCATCGGTTTCCGCACAGCGCCCGGTTTCCACGAACGGGTCATCTTCCGCGAACTCTTCCCGCGCGGGCTGACGCTGCTGGACCTCAAGGATATCGGAGTGAAACAGCTCAACATCTCCAACATCGCGGCCCGGCAGGAACTGCGGGAACTCATCAAGACGTTGCATCTGCCGGGCGTCGAGGTGGAGTTCTGACCACCACGGGCGTCAGGCCATCCGGCGGCGGCGCAGCGCCACGATGTTGGACACCACCAGCGCCCCCACGACGACCACGCCGCCGAAGATGGCCCAGCGCCCCGGGTCCTCGCCCACCACGGCCCAGACGAGCAGCGGCGCGAGCACGGATTCCAGCAGGATCAGCAAGGCCACCTCCGGCGTGCTGATATAGCGCGGTCCCAGCGTCATCAGGCAGGTGGCCACCGCGATGAACGCCCCATGGCCGAGAAACAGGGGCCATTGCGTCTCGGCCGCGGGGATGGGCTGGACGAAGGGCCAGATCACCAGCGCCGCGCCGATATAGGCCAGCGGGATCGCCGGCACCATCGAGATCTTGCGAAGTCCCCGCACCGCCGTCAGTGCCCCGGCATAGGCCGCGCAGACCATTAAGGCGAAAATGTCACCCTTCCACGAGGCGATCTCGTTCTCGGCCGAGCCGTAGGCGATGATCCCCAGCCCGGCCATCACCGCGGCCATGGTCATCACCACCCGGCGGCTGATCGGTTCGCCGAGGAATATGCGGGCGAACACGGCCGAGAAGATGGGCATGGACGCGAATATGAAAACGACGTTGGCAACGCTGGTGTATGTGACCGCGAGCACGAAGCCGGGGGCGGTGAACCCTATCAGGATCATGTAGATCGCCCCGGGCCACCCGCTGCGCAGCACGAGTGAAAAACCCCGCAGCCCCTGCACCGCCAGCAACCCAAGCAGGATGATCAGGCCCGAGGTCATGCCGCGCCAGAAAGCGGTGACCATCGGCTGCGCCTCGATCAACCGGACAAAGAGCGAGTCCGGTACGACGAACAGCACACCCAGCGAGGTGACGAGAAGGCCCTTGAGATGATCGTTCATGCCGCAAGCAGAACGGCAATCCGGCGAAAAAGTAAACCCCGCCCGGCACCGTCCTTGGCGCGGGCGGGGCGAGGGCCGCGAACGGCCGGTGCGTCAGCCGATTTCCTTCTTGTAAAGGTGTCTTGCCAACGCCAGTGTCATCGCGCCGGACATCGTCAGGTCGACGGCCAGCAGGATGCCCAGGATTCCGGCGGCCGAAGCGGGCAGGCCCAGAACGATCACGATGGCCAGCGCGAGCGACATCAGCCCGGCCGCGAGAATCCAGCCCCAGCTGCCCTCGGGCCGCTCGCGCAGCGCGATGGCCACGCGCAGACCGCCCATCATGGCGAAGAATGCCGCCACCACGATCGTCAGCGTGACGAGCCCGGCAAGCGGATTCAACACCAGCGAGATCGACAATGCCACCAGCAGCGCGCCCAGCCCGCCGCTCAGCCAGCGATCACGTGTCTCCTTGGCGGAGTCGGTCACCGCCAGCCAGAGCTGGACAAGACCCGCCACGAGGAATCCGGCGCCGGCCACGACCTCGACTGTCAGCGATGCCGCGAACGGGTTCAGAAACGCGACAACGCCACCAATCACCATCAACAGGCCAAGGGCGGCCATACCTTTCCAGCCCCAATCGGGGTATTCGATCTGCAGGCCCGTGTCGTTTTCCGCGGTGGTCATAAGTCCTCCTTTCAAGAAAACTGCTTTTCTATCCGTGGGTTAAATTACGTCTTTCACCACCTCAGGTGTGAACTCCGCGGAAATCTGTCAACCGTGCCGGACACCCGTGCAACCGCGCCCCGGTGGCGCAACCCCGTTACAACGCCACCTCGTGCACCTCGATGACGTTGCCCTCGGGGTCGTGGAAATAGATCTGGCGCCACCCTGCCACGGCGGATTCGCCCCAGTCGGAGAAGGGCACGCCCTCGGCCTCCAGATGCGCCTCGAACGCGGCAAGGTCTTCGGTGCGGTAAGCTATGTGCCCGCGCATCACCGGGTTGACGATCTGGCCCGTGCGAAACCCGGCCTGAACGTCCTTGCGCGCGATGTGCAGGTGCATGTGCCCGTCCGAAAGAAAGGCCACATCGCCGGCATAGACCGCCGGGTCGCCGCGCAGCGCCGGCACGTCCTCGTCGGTCACCTCCAGCCCGAGGATATCGCGGTAGAACCCGGTCATTTCCTCGACGTTGTCGGTGGACAGGTTGATGTGATGCAGCCTCGCCTTCATGCTGCCGCCTCCCCGGTTTCGTGGACTTCGATCACGTTGCCGTCCGGATCGTAAAAGAATATCTGCCGCCAGCCCGCAACCGCCGCGTTGCCCCAGTCGGAGTAGGGAATGCCGCGGGACTCAAGGTGCGCCTTGAACGCGTCGAGATCGTCGGTCCGAAAGGCGATGTGGCCCCGCTCCACCGGGTTGACGACATGGCCCGTGGCAAATCCCGCCCCGAGGTCGCGTTGCGCGATGTGGGTCTGGATGGCACCATCCGTCAGGAACGCCACGTCGCCGGCATAACCCTTGTCTTTTTCCAGAACCGGCACTCCCTCCACCGCGCGCGCCTGTCCAAGCACCCGCCGATAGAAGCCGTCCATTTCCGCCACCTTGTCGGTAGCGAGATTGATGTGATGCAATTTAAGTTTCACCGTCACCCCCGCTGGATCATGGACCTCCAGTGAACAACAGGGTTACGGTGCTGCCAAGACGAAAGAGGAGAGCCCATGCCCGCCCCTGCAAACCGGTTCAAGTCCGCGCTCGCACGCGGCGGAACGCTCTATGGATGCTGGGCGGGATTCGCCGACCCCTACGCGACCGAGATGCTGGCCACCGCCGGCTTCGACTGGCTGGTGATTGACGGCGAGCATGCGCCAAACGACCTGCGCACGATCATGGCGCAACTCCAGGTGCTGGAGGCGCACCACTGCGCGCCCGTCGTGCGGCTGCCCATGGGCGAGACATGGGCGATCAAGCAGGTGCTCGATGCCGGCGCGCAGACGCTGCTGATCCCGATGGTGGAAAGCGCCGACGAGGCCCGCGGGTTGGTGCGCGCCATGCGCTACCCGCCCGACGGCATCCGCGGCTCGGGCGCGGCATTGGCGCGGGCGTCCCGGTTTTCCGCCATCCCCGACTATATCGCCACTGCCAACGCGCAGATGTGCCTGCTGGTGCAGGTCGAGACACGCGCAGGCATGGACGCGCTCGACGATATCCTGTCGGTCGAGGGGGTGGACGGTGTATTCATCGGCCCCTCGGACCTCGCGGCGGACATGGGACATCTTGGCGACAGTTCCGTGCCCGAGGTGCGGACGGTCATCCGGGACGCCCTGCGCCGTATGGCGGAATCTGACAAGGCGGGCGGCATACTGGCCACGGACCACGAAACGGCACTGAGCTATCGCGACTGGGGTGCACGGTTCCTCGCGGTCGGCATCGACGTCCTCATGCTGGCACAGGCCGCGCGGCAGACAGCGGCGCGTTGGCGGGATGGCTGAGCGGCAGCTGCTGGCCGATGTCGGTGGCACCAATACACGCGTGGCGCTGGCCGATGCCGGGGGTATCATGCCCGATACGATCCGCGCGTTCCGCAACAGCGGTTTCCCCGGGCTTGCGCCGCTTCTGGCCACCTATCTCGATGCGCTGCGCCCCGGGGGCGTGGCCGCTCTTTGCGCGGCGGTGGCCGGTCCGGTGCGGGGGGACACCGCGCAACTGACCAATCACGACTGGTTCATCGCGGCTCCGGAGGTGCGCAGCGCCACCGGCACGGCCGCGGTGTACCTGATCAACGACCTTCAGGCGCAGGGCCACGCGCTCGACGACCTGCCGGCCGAGCATGTGACACCCGTTCTTCACGGTCATTCCGCGCCGCAAAACGCACCACGGCTGGTGCTGAACCTCGGCACGGGCTGCAATGCCGCGGCGGTACACCGGACGGGCGGGAGTCTCTTCGTGCCCGCCGCCGAATCCGGCCATTCCGCGCTGCCGCACGTCACCGGCCGGGCGGCGGCGCTACTGGATCACCTGCGCACGCGGCACCCCCACCTGCCGGTCGAGGCGGCGCTGTCGGGGCCGGGCCTTGCGAACATCCACGAATGGGTCACCGGCACGCGCCGCACGGCGGCAGAGGTCGTCGCCGACCACGAGGCAGGCGCGGCGGACGCGCGCGACACCCTTGACCTTTTCGCCCGCCTTCTGGGAACCGTCGCCGGCAGCCTCGCGCTCCACCACATGCCGATGGGTGGCATCTTCCTCAGCGGCGGAACCGCCCGCGCCGTGGCACGGCACCTGCCGGCCCTGGGGTTTCGCGATACGTTCGAGGCCCGCGGCCCGTACACCGATATCGTCCGCCAGGTGCCGGTGTCGGTCATCACCTCGGACGACTTCGCGCTCGCGGGGTGCGCGCGGTATCTCCGCCAGACGGCGGGCGGGTGATCGCCCTGCCCCGCATTGACATTCGCCCCCCGCGGCAGAAAGCTGCCCCACGCACGCATGGCCCAGACGAAACCGGGAACCGGGCGCGCACGCCCCAGAAGCCGAGATTTCGCCAGAAAAGACCCCGTTACCATGTCCGACGTCCCGCTCCGAAAATGGTATTTCTGTCTCAACGCCAAGGGGTTCGAGCAGTCCTGGCCGCTGGTGCAGGTGGCTGTGCGGTCCTGCCTGCGCAACACGCGGCTGACGCCGGTGTGCCTTTATGACGGCCCCGAAGACAGACATGCCGCGCGCCTTGAATCCCTTGGCGCCAGCGTCGTGCGCCACACCTCCAGCCTCGCGGACGCGCTGCGGCGTGGCTACGGCGATGCATACGACACCTATAGCGGTCATTGGCTGCGCGTCGACATTCCGCTGGTCGAACACGAGGAGCCGGTCGTGCTCTATACCGATATCGACGTGCTCTTCCGCGCCCATCCCGACATGCCGCGCCGGCCGCGCACCCTTGCCGCCGCGCCGGAGCGGTTTCGCTGGCGCTGGCCGCATTTCAACAGCGGCGTCATGGTTCTCAACCTGCCCGGCATGCGCGCGGTGCATGATGATTTCGACGCCATGATCCGCGCCCGTATCGGCGCGGGGCGCTGGCCCACCGGGCATGACCAGGTCTGCTACAACGCCTTTTTCCGCTGGCGCCACACGCGCCTGCCGCACCGGCTGAACTGGAAGCCCTATTGGGGCGATCGCCCGGACGCCCGGATCATTCATTTCCACGGCCCCAAGCCCGGGCATATCGACCGGATGGCCGCGGGCGATACGGACGGCATGCTGCCCATATACCGGCACCTGTGGAACCGGAACCCGCAGGCCTATCGCCGGTTCGGCCGCGAATTCCGCGAACTGCTCGAGGATGACGCCTGACGCGCCGCGGGCCGGCAGGCCCTTTCCCCGCCCCGGGCGCTCTGTCATAATCGCGGCAACAACCAACAAATGAGCAGCAGCGCATGGCCGACGATCTTCTCTCCGCCTCCGGGTCCTCCGACTACGACGCCTCCCACATCGAGGTGCTGGAGGGGCTGGACCCCGTTCGCAAGCGCCCCGGCATGTATATCGGCGGCACAGACGACCGGGCGCTGCACCATCTCGTGGCCGAGGTGCTCGACAACTCCATGGACGAGGCCGTGGCCGGCCACGCCACCCGCATCGAGGTGGAGCTGCACGCCGACCATTCCATCACCATCCGCGACAACGGCCGCGGCATCCCCATCGAGGAGCACCCCAAGTTCCCCGGCAAATCCGCGCTGGAGGTGATCCTGTGCACCCTGCACGCGGGCGGCAAGTTCTCGGGCAAGGCGTACCAGACATCCGGCGGGCTGCACGGGGTGGGGGCCAGCGTCGTCAACGCGCTGTCGGATTCGATGGTGGTGCAGGTGGCCCGCGACCGTAAGCTCTACGAGCAGCGCTTTTCCCGCGGCAAGCCCGAGGGCCCGCTGGAGCAGGTCGGACAGGCCCCCAACCGCCGCGGCACCACCGTCACCTTCCACCCCGACGCCGAGATCTTCGGCTCTCACCGATTCAAGCCCGCGCGCCTGTTCGGCTCCATCCGGTCAAAGGCTTACCTCTTCTCCGGTGTCGAGATCCGCTGGAAATCGGCGATCGAGGACGGCGACACGCCGATGGAGGCCACGTTCCACTTTCCGGGCGGGCTGTCGGACTTCCTGCGCGAAACGCTCGGCGGCGCCGCCACCTACGCCGAGGCTCCCTTTGCCGGGTCGGTGGATTTCCAGGAACGCTTCGGCAGCCCGGGCAAGGTGGAATGGGCGATCAACTGGACGCCCTCGCGCGACGGCTTCCTGCAATCCTACTGCAACACCGTGCCCACACCCGAGGGCGGCACCCACGTCGCCGGGTTCTGGGCCGCGATCCTCAAGGGCATCAAGGCGTATGGCGAGCTGGTGAACAACCGCAAGGCCGCCCAGATCACGCGCGAGGACCTGATGGCGGGGGGCTGCGCGCTGGTGTCGTGCTTCATCCGCGAGCCAGAGTTCGTGGGCCAGACCAAGGACCGGCTGGCCACGACCCAGGCGCAAAAGCTGGTCGAGAACGCCGTGCGCGACCATTTCGACAACTGGCTGGCCTCCGACACCAAGTCCGCGGGCGCGATCCTCGATTTTCTCGTGCTCCGGGCAGAGGAGCGGCAGCGCCGCAAGCAGGAAAAGGAGACGAGCCGCAAGTCCGCCACCAAGAAGCTGCGCCTGCCCGGCAAGCTGGTGGACTGCTCCACCTCCGCGCGCGAAGGGACCGAGCTGTTCATCGTCGAGGGCGATTCGGCAGGCGGCTCGGCCAAGATGGCCCGCTTCCGCGAGACGCAGGCGCTGTTGCCGCTCAGGGGCAAGATCCTCAACGTGCTCGGCGCGGCCAGCTCCAAGCTCGGCTCCAACCAGGAGATCAACGACCTCACGCAGGCACTTGGCACGGGGCTGGGGACGAAGTTCAACATCGACGATCTGCGTTATGACAAGATCATCATCATGACGGATGCCGACGTGGACGGCGCGCATATCGCCTCGCTGCTGATGACGTTCTTTTTCAGCCAGATGCGCCCGCTCATCGAC
This sequence comes from Roseovarius salis, assembly GCF_044472985.1. NCBI lineage: Bacteria > Pseudomonadati > Pseudomonadota > Alphaproteobacteria > Rhodobacterales > Roseobacteraceae > Roseovarius > Roseovarius salis. Next base: position 51,869 of record NZ_JBISDG010000013.1, read on the forward strand.
GGCGGGCACCTCTACCTCGCCTGCCCGCCGCTCTACCGGCTGACGCAGGGGGCAAAGCGCGTCTACTGCCTCGACGAGGCCGAGCGCGACGCGTGGCTGGAAAAGGGCCTCGGCGGCAAGGGCAAGATCGAGGTGAGCCGCTTCAAGGGGCTGGGTGAAATGGACGCCAAGGACCTGAAGATGACGACGATGGACCCGAAAACCCGCCGCCTGATCCGCGTGACCATCGACGAGGACGAGCCGGGCGAGACCGGCGACCTGGTGGAGCGGCTGATGGGGAAGAAACCGGAACTGCGGTTCCAGTATATCTCGGAGAACGCGCGGTTCGTGGCGGAGCTGGATGTGTGAGTGTGCCTGAGCCGACAGTCGTAGAAAATGAACTTCCGGCCAACATCATTTTTGCCATCGGAAACTATGTTCAGTTATGTGCTCGAATTGAGAAGCTTTTAATTCGCGCCATTTTGACGGTAGAAGGTCGAGAAGGCGAAGAACTCAGAGCACGATATTCTGAGCTGTCTCTCATGAGCACTCGAGAACTTATTAGCGCAGTTAAAGAGATTTCGGACAAGCTCCCTGAAGATCACAGATGGAGCAGCTACTTTGAGAAATTACGCCCTTACCTTTATAGGTTTGTAGATAATCGCCACAAAGCAGTGCATGGAATTGTCACACATCACTCTCAACTTCAAGTGTCGTACTTTGACAAAAAGTCGAGAGAGTTTGCAACAATGCCGATCGCCCCAGATGATGTGAACGAAATGCTCCAACATGCGGATCATATTACTCGAGCTTTACTCCAATTTTGTGAGGAACCCGTGCAAGATATTTAATTTTTGGAAAATTGATTACACCGCGCGGACTCAAGGCGCGCAAAGCGCGCCGCCGCGCGATCGCCAGACCGCCCGTCACGCCGGGGGCGTGCCGACCATGACTCCCGCACCTCTGGTGCGACGGGCTGGCGATTTGATCGCCGCAAGCGCGCTGCCCGGAATCCCACCGAACACGGCGCCATAAAGCGCCCCGGCCATACGCCGCATCGCCATCCCTCGGTCTGGCCATCGCGCGGCTGTCCCGCGTCGGGCGCATTTCGCCGCGCGCACCCTCTACCCGGCCTCGTGAACACTTGCTACGCTCCAGCCCATGCGCCGCGCCATCCTCCTGTTCTGCCTGCTGCTCGCCGCCTGCGGGCGCCCCCTGACGCCCGCGGAAAAGAGCTTTGCCACCCAGATCCACGGGGCCAGCATCGACGTCTCGCGCATCCGGCTGCATGACGGCGCGCTCATCGGCGAGGCCAGCTATCCGCGCCCCCGCCGCCCGCGCCTGACCTGCCGCGAGCGCCTCCTGCCGGAACCGCGGGGCGAGACGGTGACAGTCTCGCCCGCGGCGGTGGTGCTCTACAACCGCGTCTTCTTTGCACATGACTGGTACGAGGACGATTTCCTGCCGCGATACCCGGAGGTCATGAGCCTCGTGCACGCGATGCTGCTGGCGCACGAGATCACCCATGTCTGGCAATGGCAGAACCGCGGCAGGACCGGCTATTCGCCGTTCCGCTCGTTTTCCGAGCATACGCGCAGCGCCGATCCCTACCTCTTCGACGTGGAAAGCCGCGCGGATTTCCTCGACCACGGTTACGAGCAGCAGGCCAGCATCGTGGAGGAATACGTCTGCTGCGCCGCACTGGACCCCGACGCGCCGCGCACCCGCCGGATGGCGGCGATGCTGCGCGAGGCCTTTCCCCTCGGCCGGCTGACCATCCCCGACAAGGTGATCCTGCCCTGGCGGGGTGCGCAAACGGAAGGCATCTGCCGCTGACGCCGGTCTGATCGTCCGCCTGTTGCCAGCCCACGGCCCCGACCCTAGGGCCGCTGGATGCTCTCCAGATAGACCATCAGCGCCGCCAGCGGGCGCGGCGTGGGGGTCAGGACGCCATCGCCGGTATCCACCGGCACCGTGTCCCCCTCCAGCAAAGCGCCGAATTCCGGCATCTCCTTGCCCGGCAGGCCGGTGCGGTCGTAGCCGTCGATCACGCTCAGCACGTGGGTCCGGGGAAACTCTCCATCGCGGGAAAGCCGCGTCAGGTCGGAAGGCGGCGGATCGTAGGACGCGGCCCATGGCCCGTCGCCGCGCCCACCGGGCCCGTGGCACTGGGCGCAGTTCTCGACATAGATCTGCCGCCCCTCGGACGGCTCGGGCATGGACGTGACGGCACAGGCCATGACGACCGCCGTCAATCCAAGGGGAATCAATACCTTGCCACGCATGCCCTGCCCTCCTGTTTTGGCGGAAGCCTAGCAAGGCGCCGACGTCCGGGCAACGCCCGTCTCAGTCCAGCTCCCCGGCGAGCGCCCGGTCGATCAGCCCGACGGTTTCCTCCACTCCGTAAAGCGCGATGAACCCGCCGAAGCGCGGCCCCTGGCTGGCGCCCAGAAGCACCTCGTAAAGCGCCCGGAACCAGTCGCGCAGGGGGTCGAACCGATCGCGCCCGACAGCATAGACAATGGATTGCAGCGCCTCGTCCTCCACCGGCCCGTCATAGGCGGCGAGCTGGTCGCGCAACGCCATCAGCGCCTCGCGCTCCTGCTCGGTCGGCGCGCGGTAGGTCTTGGCGGGCGCCACGAAATCCTCGTAGTATTTCAGCGCGAAGCCGGCCGCGCTGTCGAGGTCCGGATGCGTCTCGGGGCTGGCATCCGGCGCGTAACGCCGGATGAATCCCCACAGCGTTTCCTTGTCATGCGCATGGGCGACAGAGGCAAGGTTGAGTAACATCGCGAAGGGCACGACCATGTAGCTTTGCGGCACGTTCCCCGCGTGGATGTGGAACACCGGGTTGTTCACGCGCTGTGCCGCGTCCTGCTTGTGATAGGCGCGTAGTTGCTGGTGATACTCGTCCACGGCCTTGGGGATGACATCGAAATAGAGCCGCTTTGCCGTCTTCGGCTTCTGGTACATGAAATAGCTGAGGCTCTCGGTCGACGCGTAGCTCAGCCACTCATCGATGCTGATCCCGTTGCCCGAGGACTTCGAGATCTTCTGCCCGTTCTCGTCCAGGAAAAGCTCGTAGGTGAAGTGCTCGGGCGCCTTGTGCCCGAGGATCTCGCAGATCCGGTCATAGATCGGCGTGTTGGTGGAATGGTCTTTGCCGTACATTTCGAAATCGACACCGAGCGCCGCCCACCTCGCGCCGAAATCCGGCTTCCACTGGAGCTTCACGTTGCCGCCGGTCACGGGCAGCGTCCATTCGCGCCCGTCCTCGTCGTCGAAGGTCACCGTCCCATCGCGCGCGTTGACCTGCTTCATCGGAACATAAAGCACCTTGCCGGTTTCGGGGTGCAGCGGCAGGAAGATCGAATAGGTCTGCTGACGCTCCTCGCGCAGGGATTTCAGCATGACCTTCATGATGTCGTCGTATCGCTCGCAGGCACGCAGCAGCACCTCGTCGAACCGCCCGGAATTGTAGAAATCCGTGGCCGAGACGAACTCGTAATCGAAACCGAAGGTGTCGAGGAAACGGCGCAGCATCGCGTTGTTGTGCGCGCCGAAGCTCTCATGTGTGCCGAACGGGTCGGGCACGCTCGTCAGCGGCTTCTGCAGGTGCTCGGCCATCATGTCGCGGTTCGGCACGTTGCCGGGGACCTTGCGCATCCCGTCGAGATCGTCCGAAAAGCAGATCAGCCGCGTTGGAATGTCCGAGATCACCTCGAAGGCACGGCGGATCATCGTCGTGCGCAGAACCTCGCCGAATGTCCCGATATGGGGCAGCCCGCTCGGGCCATAACCCGTCTCGAAAAGAACATGCCCCTTTTCGGGCGGCGCCGTTTCGTACCGTTTGAGAATGCGGCGCGCTTCCTCGAAAGGCCAGGCTTTGGAATTCAGGGCGGCGTCGCGCAACTCTGACATTGGGTGTCTCCGGTTCCGTGTTTCCGCGCGGGGATACGCGCGAAAGTCGCGAGGGTTCCTATTGCCGCGGCGCTGGACAGTCAATATTCTGCACTGCAACACCTGCCCCGGAAGGATCCCCATGAACGATCAAATCCCGCATCCGCTGAGCCCACAGGACTGTCTGCTCGCGGTCATGATCGCGGTGTCGGCCTCCGACGAGGACATACGCACCTCCGAGCTGGTGAAAATCGAAAGCATGGTCAACCACCTGCCGATTTTCGCCACCTACGATCTCGACCGGATGCGGCTGATGTCCCAGACCGTCTTTGATCTCTTCAGCGTCGAGGACGGGCTCGACGCGCTGTTCGGGCTGATCCGCGACAACCTGCCGGAACAGCTTTTCGAGACGGCGTATGCACTGGCCTGCGACGTGGCCGCCGCGGATGGCGCGCTGACCGACAGCGAATTGCGCCTGCTCGAGGAAATCAGGTTCGAGCTCAATATCGACCGGCTGCACGCCGCCGCGATAGAGCGGGGGGCGCGCGCGCGGCACCTGACCGTTTGATGCGCTGGCTGGCCGTCCTCGCCATCATGCTGGCGCCCCTGCCCGGCGCGGCGACCGAGCTGGTGGCGCGGATCGACCTTTCGGACCAGCAAATGACGGTGCTCATCGACGGCCGGGCCGTGCATCGCTGGCCCGTTTCGACAGCGCGCGCGGGCAAGGTCACGCCGACGGGGCTGTTCTACGTCCAGTCGATGAAACGGATGCACTATTCGACGCTCTACAACGGTGCCCCGATGCCGTGGTCGCTGTTCTTTTCGGGCAACTATGCCATCCACGGGACGGACCAGACCGACCGGCTGGGACGGCCGGCCTCGGCTGGGTGTATCCGCCTGCATCCCGCGAACGCGAAAACACTCTTTGATCTGGTGATCGAACACGGCCGGTCGGACACGCTGATAGAGATCACCCGTTAGCGGGGCAACGACGGCAATTTCCCGTTTCCATCCGCGTCGAAACGCGCGACTAATGGAGCGACATCACAGGAGGAACACCATGCGCTGCGTCTTCGTGAACATCCGGTGCAAGCCCGGCACGTCTTACCGCGTGGCCGAGGAGATCGCGCTCCGCGAGATCCATTCCGAACTCCATTCCACGTCGGGGCCGTTCGACCTGTTGATGAAGCTCTACATCCCCGACGGGGCGGATATCGGCCACTACATCAACGAGAACCTGCTGGATATCGAGGGGATCGAACGCACCGAGACGACCCTGACCTTCAAGGCGTTCTGAGCGTCCTGCCCGCCAGGGCGTCAGCCAATGATCTCGAACTTCGTGACGTCGACCATCCCGCGGTCGGTTATCTTGAGGGCAGGGATGACCGGCAGCGCGAGAAAGGCCATCTGCAGGAACGGCTCCTGCAACGCCACGCCGAGGCTCTTGGCAGCCTCCCGGAGGCGCGACAAGTGCTCGCGCACGGTCTCGAAGCTCTCCAGGCTCATCAGCCCCGCCACCGGCAGGGCCAGTTCGGCCAGAACGGCCCCGTCACGCGCAACGACGAACCCGCCCTCCAGTTCGGACAGCCGGTTCGCGGCCAGCGCCATGTCATCGTACTCCGCGCCCACGCAGACGATATTGTGATGGTCGTGGCAGACGGTCGACGCGATCGCGCCCGACCGCAGGCCGAACCCCCGCACGAACCCCGTTGCGATGTTCCCGTTGCGGCCGTGCCGCTCGATCACGGCGATACGCGACAGGTCGCGCGCCGGGTCCGGCCGCTTGTCGCCATCGGTGATTTCCACGCGCTCCGACAGGTGATCGGTGATGATCTTGCCCTCGATGATCCCGATGACATCCGTTTCTTCCCTGTTGCCCGCCATCCGGAAATCACTGGCTTGCACGCGCGGCGCCTTGACCGATGCGCGCCCGACCGCCGGTATCTCCTCGCGCGCGGCGAACGCCGCCGCGTCGGCCCTGACGCCGCCGCACAGGACCATCCTGGCATCGCATGCCTCCAGCGTGCCGACCGCGACGATATCCGCCCTGTAGCCCGGCGCCACCAGCCCGCGATCCTTCAGCCCGAAGGCTTCCGCCGCGGAAAGCGATGCGGCCCGGTAGACCGCCAGCGGCGAGCATCCCAGGGAAACGAGCCGGCGGATCATGTAATCGAGATGCCCGTGCTCGGCGATGTCGAGCGGGTTTCGGTCATCGGTGCACAGGCACATGTACGGCGCCGTATTGTCCGTGAGCAACGGCTGCAGCGCATCGAGATCCTTGCTCACCGATCCCTCGCGGATCAGCACGCGCATGCCGCGCTGCAGTTTCTCGCGCGCCTCCTGCGCGGTCGTCGCCTCGTGCTCGGTGCGGATACCGGCGGCGCAATACGCGTTGAGGTCTCGCCCCGACAGCATCGGGCAGTGACCGTCGACATGTGCGCCCTCGAAAAGCCGCAGCTTGGCCATCGCCCCGGGGTCGCGGTGGATGACACCGGGATAGTTCATGAATTCCGCCAGACCGATCCCCGAGGGATGGCCGCGCAGCGCGGCAATATCGTCGGCCTCGATCCGGGCCCCGGCGGTTTCCATGTCCGTGGACGGCACGCAGGAAGACAGCTGCACCCGGATGTCCATGATCGTGTGCTCGCTTGCCTGCTGGAAGTACTGGATGCCTGCCGGTCCGATCACGTTGGCGATCTCGTGCGGGTCGCATATGGCAGTGGTCACGCCCCGCGGTGCCACGCACCGGTCGAACTCGAACGGGGTGACCAGCGAACTTTCGATATGCAGGTGCGTGTCGATGAAGCCGGGCACCAGCGTCAGGCCGGTCACGTCGATCACGTCTTGCCCCTCGTAGTCCATGCCGATCCCGACGATGGTATCCCCGCAGATCGCCACGTCGCCAGGGATGCGCGCCCCTGTCACGAGGTCAAGGACCTCCCCCCCTCGCAGGACGCGGTCGGCGGGCGCGTCGCCCCGGCCCTGCGCTATCCGTTTCTCCAGATCGGCCATCATCCAACTCCATTGACGTGGCGGAGTGTGCCCGCTTCTCGCCCCGAGTCCAATCCCGGAATCCGGGCACGGCAACCGGCTTCCGTGCCCGTTGGCCGCGTGCTAAGCTCCGGCTTCTGAACTGGATAACGGGCATGGCATCGCAATGACGGCCAAGGACAGGCGTGACGGCATCCCCCTGCTGGTGGTGGACCTCGACGGAACGCTGATCCGCTCCGACATGCTTTTCGAAAGCTTCTGGGCCGGCCTGTCCGAGAACTGGCAGGCAATACCGGCGGCGCTGCGCGGGCTGGCACGCGGACGGGCGGCATTGAAACGCAGCCTCGCGGATGTCGCCAGCCTCGAGGTCGAACATCTGCCGTACAACGAAATCGTCCTCGACTATATCCGCGACTGGCGTGCATCCGGGGGGCGGGCGGTGCTCGTGACCGCATCGGACCAGAGCATCGCGGACCGGATCGCGGCGCATCTCGACCTGTTCGACGAGGTGCACGGCTCCAACGGAGAGGTGAACCTCAAAGGACACACCAAGGCCGAGATGATACGCGAACGCTTCGGTGGCACAGGGTATGCCTATATCGGCGACAGCGCCGCGGACATTCCGGTTTGGCAAGGGGCGCGGCACGCGGTCACGATGGACGCGCCCGCGGTTCTGCGCCGTCGTCTCGCCGAGGTGGGAAAGGAAACCGAGAACCTCGATTCCGGCGTCGTGCCGGCCTATGTGGCGGCGTTGCGTCCGCATCAATGGCTCAAGAACATTCTCGTGTTCGTCCCGGTCATCGCGGCTCATGCCACCGACCCGGTGGTGCTGCTCAAGGCGGTGCTTGCATTCGCGGCCTTCAGCCTTGTCAGCTCCAGCGGGTACGTCCTGAACGACCTCATGGACCTGCGGGCGGACCGCACCCACCCGCGCAAGTCGCAGCGCCCGCTGGCATCGGGGCGCGTGCCGATCGCGCATGGCACGCTCATGGTGCCATTGCTGCTGCTCGCGGGGCTCGCGCTTGCCGCGGTGGGCGGCATGCCGCTTCTGGCCGTCATCGGTGCCTACTTCGTCCTGACCACGCTCTATTCCTTCTTTCTCAAGCAGATCGCCGTGGCGGACATATGCACGCTGGCGGGCCTCTATACCATGCGGATCATTGCAGGCGGGCTGGCAACAGGGCTCGCGCCGTCCGTTTGGCTGCTGGCATTCTCGATATTCTTTTTCGTGGCGCTGGCGGCCATCAAGCGGCAGGCCGAACTGGTGGACCTGGTCCGGCGTGGCATGCCCGCCGCACGGCGGCGCGGCTATCACGTGGACGACCTGCCGCTCGTCGCGCAGATGAGCACGGCCTCGGGCTATGTGTCGGTTATGGTGCTTGCGCTCTATCTCAACTCGCCGGCAGTGCAGGAGCTCTACACCACGCCATGGCTGCTTTGGGGAATATGCCTCGTGGTCCTGTACTGGATTACCCGTATCGCCCTGATCACCAGCCGGGGACAGATGGATGACGATCCGATCGTCTTTGCAATGCGCGACCGGACAAGCATCGTGTGCATCCTGTTCATGGCGTGCTTTGTCGCCGGGGCGGCATTGATATGAGCCGCGGCGCGCTGATAGCGCGATACACGCTTTTTGCGGTCGCCGCCGTCGTGGTGAACCTCGCCACGCAGAGGCTCGTGCTGGCGATGTCCTGGCCCAGCCCCGGTTTCGGCCTTGCCGCGGCCATCGCCGCCGGCACGCTGACGGGGTTGGTCGTGAAGTACCTGCTCGACAAGCGCTGGATCTTCTTTGACCTGGATAACGGGCTGGCATCACATGGTCGCAAATTCGCGCTTTACACGGCGATGGGGCTGGTCACGACCGCGATCTTCTGGGGCAGCGAAACGCTTTTCTGGCTGATCTGGCGCACGGACGCCATGCGCGAGGTGGGCGCGGTCCTGGGGCTGACCGTCGGTTACGTGACCAAGTATCACCTCGACAAGCGCTTCGTCTTCTCTGGCGCCGGTTCGGCGCGGGCGGCGGAATGAGGCTTTCGGGTTGGGGACGATACCCTGTTGCCGACTGTGCGGTAACCGCACCTCGGGACGAGGCCGGCCTGCGCAGGGCGCAGGAAAATGGCCCGCTGATCGCGCGTGGCAACGGGCGCGCCTACGGCGACAGCGCGATGAACCGGACGAACACGATCGCCATGCACAAGTTCGACAGGATGATCGCCTTTGACGCCGCCACCGGGCTTCTCACGGCCGAAGCGGGAGTGCTGGTGGGCGACATCATCGACGCCTTCCTGCCGCGCGGCTGGTTCCCGCCCGTCACCCCCGGCACCAAGTTTGTCACCCTGGGCGGCGCCATCGCGGCGGACGTGCACGGCAAGAACCATCACCTCGATGGTGGCTTCGGCAATTTCGTGGAGTGGATCGAACTGATGGTGCAGGACGGCTCGGTGATCCGCGCCACGCCGGAAGAGAACGCCGATCTGTTCCGATCAACCGTCGGCGGCATGGGGCTGACCGGGGTGATCCTGCGTGCCGCTGTCCGCCTCCGCGGCGTCGAAACGGGGTGGATCCGCCAGACAGCGCAGGCGGTGCCGGATCTCGACGGCGCCATGGCCGCCTTCGAGGCCGCGGCCGATGCGCCCTATTCCGTCGCCTGGATCGACTGCCTGAGCAGGGGCGCGTCACTCGGCCGGTCGATCGTGATGCTGGGGGAGCACGCCACGCTGGAGGGTCTGCCAACGCGCTACAGGCAGATGCCCTTCGGTCCGCCCCCGAAGCGGAAGTTCACGCTGCCGGTGAACGCCCCGGGCTTTACCCTGAACCGCTGGACCGTGCGCGCGTTCAACGCGGCGTACTATCATGCCAACGCGCGCCGCGCGGGGGCGTCCTACGTGCCTTGGGACAGCTACTTCTACCCGCTCGACAGCATTCTGGGCTGGAACCGGGTCTACGGGCGGCGGGGCTTCGTCCAGTTCCAGTGCGTCCTGCCGGAGCCCGAGGCGCGCGATGGCCTGGCGGCGCTGCTGAACGCCATTTCCGGCGCCGGGCAGGGCTGTTTCCTGTCCGTGCTCAAAAAGCTCGGGGCGTCCTGCGGGCGCTTTTCCTTTCCCATGCCCGGCTATACGCTCGCCCTCGATTTCCCCGTTTCGGACAAGGTTCTTGACCTGATGCAAAAACTCGACCGCATAACGCTCGATCACGGCGGGCGCTTTTATCTTGCCAAGGATGCGCGGCTTTCGGCAGATACGCTGCACGCGGCAGACCCAAGGGCGGCGGCGTTCGCGCAGGCCCGAAAAGACAGCCGGGCGGCAGGGGCCTTCGCCTCGCTCCAGTCAGAAAGGCTGAAGCTATGAGCACCGAGCCGGTTCTGATCCTCGGCGGCCGGTCGGACATCGGCCTCGCCCTCGCCCGTGCCTATGCCGCCAAGGGGCACGCGATACAACTCGCCGCGCGCGACGCCGCGACGCTGGAGACCGAGAAAAACGACATTGCGCTGCGCCACGGTGTCGATGTCACCCTGCACGATTTCGACGTGCTCGACTACGACAGCCACGAATCCTTCGTCGATGGCTTGCCGGTCTTGCCCGGAAACGCCATTTCCGTCGTGGGATACATGGGCGAGCAGGACGAGAACGAGCGCGACATGGCCGCCGCGCGTCTCGTCATGCGCTCCAACTTCGAAGGCCCTGCCAACATTCTTGCCATCCTCGCCAATCGCTTCGAAGAGCGCGGAAGCGGCACACTCATCGGCATCAGCTCGGTTGCGGGCGAACGGGGCAGGGCCACGAACTATGTCTATGGCTCGGCCAAGGCGGGATTCACGGCATTCCTGTCGGGCCTGCGCAACCGACTCACCGGCAGCGGCGTGCACGTGATGACCGTCCTTCCCGGCTTCGTGGCCACGCGCATGACAGAGGGCATGGACCTGCCCGACAAACTCACCGCCGACCCTGCCGCCCTGGCGCGGCGCGTGCAGCACGCCGCCGGCAGACGGCGCAACGTAATCTACGTCAAACGGGTATGGTGGCTGGTGATGCTGATCATACGCAACATCCCCGAACCGGTTTTCAAGAAGCTGCGCCTGTGAACGGTGCGCTCAGCCGCCGGCCAGCCGCCGCGCCGCCGACAGCGTGCCCGGCCCCACCTGCGCATCGAGCGCACCGTTGTAAAAACCGCGCGCCTGCAGGATGGTCTGGAATTCCAGAGCCGTCTGAACGTCCCAGGGAACCCGGTTGCCATCGCTTCCGCCCCGCAACTCCGCCACCGGCAACTCCCCGGTTTCCAGAGCCTCGATGTAGAGTTCGGCAGCGCGCATCGGGTCGTATTCGACACCGTCGCCGCGCTCGTACATGAAACCCAGGGCGTTGATGGCCCGCGCGTCCCCCTCCTCGGCGGCGTGCCGGATCCATTTCAGCTTGGTTTCGGGATCCTCGAACTCGGCGCCGTCCTCGTAGAACCGCGCGAGTGCCGCGCTGGCGTCCGCGCTGCCTTGGTCCGCCGCCTTCTTGTAGAGTTCCGCCGCCCCAACGGGATCCGGCAAGTCCAGCCGACGTGCCAGCCCACCCGGAACGGACCGCGGGTTCATGTAAATCTCCGCAAGACGGAATTGCGCGAAGTGGTACCCCGCCTCGGCGCTCTCCTGCAACAGCTCGATCATCCTGTCGAAATCCTGCGGAACCCCGCGGCCGATCTGGTGCATGATCGCGAGCGTCGATTTCGCGGGTGCATCACCGCCATCCGCGGCCTTGCGGTATTCCGAGACAGCGCGCTCATGATCCTCGCGGACGGGCCCGATTCCGAAATTGTAGTAATCGCCCAGCTTGGTGTGCGCGGCGGCAATTCCTGCCCCCGCTGCCATGGAAAAGACCTCCAGCGCGTGTTCATGCGCGCCTTCGCGTTGCATGATCACCGCCAGGTGGAACAGGGCCGCCGGATCGGGCTGCGCGCCGATCACGGCGACCTCGCAATGCGCGCGGGCCTTGCCGAGCGTCCGGAAATGCGTCGTCAACGCCTCGCGGCTGACGGGTGCGCCGGCATCGGGCTCACCCGCGATCGCCCGGCATTCAGCCGCGGCATCGCCGGCCGACCGCGCCCCGCCGGCCCAGAACCCGGCGATCCCGGCAAGGGCCAGCCCCATAACCGCTGGAAGCATCCTGTAATTCGTCATTGCAAAACCCTCTTGTCAATCGCACCCGACACGCGCCTGCCCCCAGGTTGCCAGCCGCGCGGGCAGATTTCCACTTATTGTTAAAGCGCACGGCCCGGGCGCACGCAAACATGCACAATACGCATTCCCAATTTGCTCTTGTCTCAACGACATGCGGCAAACTCCCGCGCGTGCAAGCCTTGGCAGGCGGTTTCCTGCCGGTCCCCGGCGCTTTGCCCCGTGCAAGTTGACCGGCTTATTGCGGCGTTAAATGTTCCTCCATAAGGGACAGAGCATGACATCCGAATCCTCGCTCGAAACAAGAACGCGCCCTGGCCGCGCCGTATCCTCCATGTCAGCCTCCAAGGGGGCCATCATCATGGGGATATATCTCGTTGGAATGACGGCCATCGCGGCGGGCGCCTACGGGCTGCGCGATCATGGCCGGGCCGACCGGGTTGCGGCGCAAGAGGCTGCAAAACCGGTCCCGGTCGACCATGTCGACGTCACCATGCTGCCCTCCGTTATGGACCCGGGCGTTTCACCGCCCCGGAAACCGGAGCTGCGCGCCCGCTCCAATACCGTCATGCCGGAACTCCCCCGGCTGGCCGCGCTATATCCCGGAAACACGCGGATCGACGACGATCTCGCCTCGCCGCTGTCGCGAATCTACCATGGCGCGCCCCCGGTGGTGCCGCCCGCGCGTCCATTGCAAATGTCTCCGCAGGCGGGCGTTCAGCCCCGTGACACCGCGCCGTTGCAGGCGTCTTTGCGGCCCAGAACGCGCCCCGACGGCCTGCGGCCCGCCGCTCCCGGCCCCGTTGTGGCGCGGCTCGCCAGCACGGCGCGGACGGATGAAACCGAAGCGGCGGAACGGGCACAGCCGACGGCCCTGCCCGCGGCGCCGCGCATCGCCAAGACCTCGGGGCGCTGCCCCAGCCGGCTGGCCCGCGACATGCCCCGCCGCCCCGGCAACGCGCAGGACGCCGGAACCGTCATGACCAGCGTGCGGGGAATGGACGGCAGCAAGCGGGACCGCCATGTCCTGCGCGAAATCCTTGCCGGCAACATGCCCGGCTTTCTCCGCAGCCTCCGGCCCGTCAACATCAAGGGCACGGCGGCGGATGGCACCCCCGCCGAGATCACGATCTGCGTGACGCCGGACTACCTCGCCCTCGGGAGCGACCGGAACTTCGTGCGGGTCCCGCTCGGCCTGCGTGCAGCCACGCGTATCGGGGGGGAATTCAACATGCTGCTGCCGACACCGCGCATGGTTGACATGATCTATCGCGCGGCCGATTTGCAGCTTGCGCCGAGCCCGATGTCCCCCGGCCCGCAGATGACGTCGACCGAATACCTGTTGCGCCACAACGCCACCGTCGAGGCACAGCGCAAGCGCGCCGGCGCCGCACCGGGCACGCTGATCTCCGGCCACAAGAAGGACTTGGTGCTGACCAATCGGCTTGCGTCGAAACGCGGTCGGGTCGCGATTTATGGCTGGCACCGCCGCAACGGCCGGCCGATCCAGCCGCTCAGCACGGTTCACGGGGCGGCATATGCCGATTACAGCCACGGCGTGCGCCTTGTAAGCCGGACGGCCTTTCTCAACGGCAAACCGGTGGACCTGCGCGGCCTGATCGCCGATCCGCAGTATGCCGGGCTACTGAGTAACGAGGGCCCGGTCGGTGGGCCCCGGCTTCGGATGGCGGCGCTGGCCGCCAACTGACGACGCCTGATGCATGAAGGGCGCCCGCCGGGCGCCCTTTCATCCGGCGCCTTGGCCAGCCCTGTCTACTTGATGTCCTTGAAGCAGCGGAACCCGAGGTGATAATTGCGATGGCTGCTCGGTGACATCACGCGGCTTCCGTGCCAGTACGGCGCGCGCCACCGGCTCCAGTGCGTGTGCGCACGCACCGTGTCCCAGATAAACCAACTGCCCTTCATCTCGGTCACGCCGAGCGTCCGGCTCCCCCGGCTCGCCATTTGGTCCGGCGACAGGGGGAGGTTCATATGCTCGGCCGCGTTGCCGTCGAGGTCGTACACGCCGAGCGGGCTGCGGCATTGGGGAAAGCTGCCGGCCGGGTAGGTGTTCGACCCGCAGCCGCGGAAGCTCCCGCCATTGCAGCCGGGGCTCTTGTGGCTACCCGTCGCACAGACACCTGCACGCCAGTTCTTGCCGATGCTGTAACGCGCGCTCGACTGGTACTTGGCGTTGTGGGCCCGGCGGGCGGCCTGGACGCTCCGTCCAAAGAAATAATCCGGCGGGGTGAGCGCCCCGTGCGACGCGCCTTCCCATTCATGCGCGTCACCCATCCGTTTGCCCTCGGCCCAGCATAATTCCGCGGCTTCCTTGGCGCGCACCCATGTCACCGGATACATCCCCGGCACGTTCGGATACTCGAACATGTCTGCGCATACTGTCGCGTCCTGCGGTGTCTGGGTGGCCGGATCGTAAAGCGGCGCCATGAAGGGTTCGCCACAGATGCGCTCGAACCGGGCATTCCGGTAATAGCTGCGCGGGTCCGAGCCGAGCTTTGCCGTCAGCTGCTGAGGCGTCATCGGGTGCCGGGTGACAGCCGGGTTTCCCTGGCCGATGAACTGGGATTCGGCGAATATGGCGCGTATCCGCTTCATCTCGGCATTGCTCAGCCCACGCGCCTGCTGCATTTCGCGGAACATTTTCTCGTTGTTTTCCTGGAGCGTCTGAGCCACGGCCGGCACTGCAACGCTCAAGACCGCTAAGCCGGCCGCCAAAGCGGCTATTCTGATCTTGGCCATCGTGTTTCCCGTTTCTATTTCCTCAGCAAATAGATGAAGTCCCTGTTATCCGCGAATCCGACGAAGCGGGGGATCGGCGACCCGTCCCGCGCCCGTGAATCGATCGCCGACATGCCCCGCACGAGATGCTGGGGCGCCAGCCGTCCATCCTGTTTCTGGTAGAGCGCCATGTAGGTGTGCTCTTGGGAGTTCATATCCAGCAGCATGGCATGTTCGCAGCCATACGCCTGGAACGTGCGCGCCATGCCCGAGGGCGTAACGGTTGAAAAATAGGCATAAATCAGGAATTTGCGCCCGTTGACGGTTTTCATGCACGCGCCGGCCCTCAGGGTGCGCAATTCCGCCTTGGCCGATCCCGACCAGTTCCCGCCCAGCCAGCTGGTGACCTGCGCGCCGGGAACGCCGTTCTCGATCAGCGGCACGCCGTTCTGCCGGGCGAATTTCACCCGCGGCAAGAGTTCCTGATCCTCCTTCTGCCATTTCCGCATGTGTATGCTGCCGTCATCCAGCACGAAGATGGTCGAGAGGCCCGGATGGAGCTTGCTGAAAAGAACGCCGTTGGCGAGGAAGCCATAGTGATGCCCGTAATTCGTGAACGCCTTTTCGCCCGCGCGCCACGCCCCGTGATCGCGCTTGAAGCCGCCGGCGAATGTGGCGGCCACCTGATCGGTCAGCGCCGGGCTCAACATCCCGGTCCGCACAACCGGGTCGGACGTGTTGAACCCGTCCGGTCCGGGCAACCGCGGGTTCCTGCCCGCGCCGCTGGGGCGCGATGACCAGTTGAGCCGTGGATGGTCCGTGCCGGGTACGTATCCAAGCTCGAACCGCGACAGGTCGAACGCGACGAGGTACACGTCGGCGCGACGCTCGACCGTGTCCAGCCGGTGCGTCCGCCCGGGACCGTCAAGAACGTCGGGGTGAATCATCCCCGGCTGCATGGCGCTGGCGTAAATGCCGGGGGCATCCTTGACCGCGTACCAGCTTCCGGCTTGCGTGCCGCCCTCGGCCCCCTCCAGATCGAAGCCGAAATAGGCCCGGAACACGGGATGTTGCGATAGTTTCGCCTTGCCAAGCGCGTCGGCCACGTCACCAGCATTGCCACCGGCTATCACCTCCCCGGAACTCATGTAGGCATCCTCGTAGAAAGACCCCTTGATCAGCCCGACAATGCTTTCGCCAAAGACCACGTTGTCACGCAGGAACTCGGCCACCGCCTCGCGGCTCGTGCGCGACCCGCGGACCTCGTTACGCACGAATGCTTGCTTGTTGCACACCGGGGCGAAAGGTAAACGCGACTCCCGCGCCTGCGCCAGTTCGGATGTTCGCCCCGCCCAAGGCGTGCAACGCTCGGTGACGCCGTCACGCTCGAAAATCAGCGCCGGCACGTCCCCGGCCCGCAGCGAAAGGGTGGTTTCGGCCGGGTCCGTGAGTTCCAGATGATAGGTGCGGCTTTGCCCATACCCGGTGCCCGTCGCGATATCGAGCAGGAACCATGTATTGAACCCCGGATTCAGAGAGGTCAGCTTTATCTCCGTACCGTCGGCGGCGGTGACCGCCGCGGCGCGGCGAAACGGTTGGATCTCGAGAATGGATTTGGGCCTGTCGGCCTCGTATTCGGCCCACTGTCGCGCAAGCAGTTCGCCGTCGGCGCGCACGAGGTCAGTGGCATGCCCCTCTCGCGGACTGCCAAGCGAGACCAAGCTTGCGATGGCTGCGATCAGGACTGGTTTGAAACACGACGTTTTCGGCACGAAATCCTCTCCCCGGCACAAATTCCAGCCGCCGACATCCGTTCGGGCGCTGCTTTAGCTATCCAAATTCCCGGGCCGGCAGCGCGCGCTGCCACCGTCCGGGTGTTAATGCTATTGTGGAGGCCCAAACTTCTCAAGATGTTGATTGCAGGCTCAGCGCATTACCAAACCGCCGCGAACACCGCGCGCGCCACCGTAATCGGTTCAAATTTTTCACGCCGATCCGATCCAACACACGAAAAAGGCCGCATCAACCGATGCGGCCTGATCTGTTGGTTGCGGGAGCAGGATTTGAACCTACGACCTTCAGGTTATGAGTCGTGGCGAACGAACCATGAACAATCACGCGGAACCGCGAGTTCTTGCGCAGTTTCCGACACTTGCCGATCCCGGAGGCGCGGTTCCGCTGCGCACGATCTGTCGGGATTGCGCAGCGTTTTTCGGCCTCGTGCTTCCACAATGCTTCCAAGGGGCCGAGACCTGATTTTCCGGTAGCACGACCATCACGCTTGCTGCTCCAGTGCGGTATCAATCGAAAACCAGCCCGCCATCCACGATCAGGTTCTGACCGGTGACCGACCGCGCCCATGGCGACGCGAAGAACAGGGCCGCATCGGCCAGCTCCTCCGGCGTCGTCACGCGACCGAGTGGGGTCTGCCCGGCGACGATGTCGAATACCGCATCGGGTGTCGCGGCGCTGGCGTCGGTGGTGCGCAGCAATCCGCCCGAGACCATGTTGACCGTGACGCCGAGAGGGCCAAGCTCCTTTGCCGCGGTGCGCGTGAAGGCCAGGAGCGCACCCTTGGCGGCCGTATAGTCGTGATAGGGCACCACCGGGTTCTGCAAAAGGTTCGTGCCGATGGTCACGACACGCCCGAAGCCTCGCGTCTCGAAATGCGGGCGCAGGGGCTGAATGCAGTTGAGCGCGCCCCCGACCGCTGTTTCCGTCTGTCGCGCGATCTCGGTCCAGGTCAGGCGCTCGAGATGCGCCCGCGCATCGCCGTTAAAGGAGAAGTCGGCGAGTGCGTTGTGCACCAGAACGTCGGGCGGGCCGAGCCTCTCGACGATCTCGTCGACCATCCGGGCGACCGCCTGCGCATCGGTCACGTCGGCGACAAACGCTGCGACGCGCGGGCCGAGATCGGACGCGAGCGCGTCGGCCGCCTCCTTGCTCCTTCGGTAGTTGATCGCGACCTTCGCCCCCTCTCGCGCAAAGGCACGCGCGAGTGCGGCGCCGAGGCCGCGGCCCCCGCCGGTAATCAGTACAGTTTGTTCGTTCAGTGGCAGGGTCATGCTGTTATTCCTTCTTTCGGGGTTGTGTCGGGCCAGGTTTCCAGCCGCCAGGCACTGTCCCAGAACATCCATTCCAGAAGCGCGCTTTTCGTGAAGGCCGCTTTCATGCGCGCCAATTCCGTGGCGCTCGCGGCCGCACCAAGACGGTCGACCAAGGCGCACATGCGGGTGACAGAAGCATCGAAGTCTGCCCCTGCATAAGTGTCGATCCAGGCGCGATAGGGGTTGTCGGCGCCGGCTTTTGCATGAATGTCGTTGCCGACATCGCGATAGACCCAGAAACAGGGAAGCAGGGCCGCCACGGCCTCGCCCACACTGCGCGTTGCGGTCGTAGCCACAAGGAAGCTGACATAATGCGCGCAAGCCGGGCTGGGCGGGGTGGCGGCAAAGGCCGCGGGGTCAACCCCGAACAGGCCCATGTAATGCGCGTGCAACTGCCGCTCGACTGCAATGGCTCCGGCGCCGGAGCCAGCGAGTTGGGCCACGGCCTCGGCATCTGGGGCGCTGGTCGCAGCAGAGGCAAGCGCTCGCGCAAAGCCCTCGAGGTAATGCGCGTCCTGAATGATATAGTGGCGGAACACCTCTTGCGGCAGCGTGCCGTCGGCCAGCGCGCGGTTGAACGGCATGGCGCGGATATCGGCACAAAGCTGGGCGTTTTCTTCCAGCACGGTTTCGGTGAAGCTCATGGCCTGACCTCCTTCATGATGTGGAAATGGTGCGTCGGCCCATGCCCGTGTCCGACCGTCAGCGCATCAGCCTCAGCGATGGCGGCGGCGACGTAAGCCTTGGCCTCTGCTGCCGCGCGGCCCAGGGGCAGGCCATGTGCGAGGAACGTCGCGAGCGACGACGAGAGGGTGCATCCCGTGCCATGCGTCTTGTGCGTAGCGTGGCGCGAGCCGGGCAGCCAGGTCAGACCCGTGGCCTCGACCAGCAGGTCGGGACAGTCTTCGCCGCCGAGGTGCCCGCCTTTCAGAAGCACCGCCTCGGGGCCGAGATCGAGGAGCGCACGCGCCTGCGCCGCCATGCCTTCCCGCGTCGTGGCCTCTTTGGCTCCCAGCAGATCGGCAGCCTCGGGCAGGTTCGGCGTGATGACCGTGGCGCGGGGCAGCGCGTCGCGCAGGGCGGCCACCGCCTCGGCTTCGAGCAGGCGGTCGCCGCTCTTGGCCACCATCACCGGGTCGAGTACCACCGGCGCCTCAAGTCCCTCCATCGCAGTGACGACCGACGCCACGGTCGCGGCGCCCCCAAGCATGCCGATCTTGACCGCGTCGATCCGGATATCCGCCCGGATCGCGGCGATCTGGGCGGCGACAAAATCCGGGGCCACCATCTGCACTCCGCTCACGCCGCGGGTATTCTGTGCCGTCAGCGCAGTGATCGCGGCCATTGCATAGCCGCCGCAGGCCGAGATCGCCTTGACATCGGCCTGGATGCCGGCCCCACCCGAAGGATCGGAGCCCGCGATGGAAAGGACGTTGGGGATCATGCCTGCCTCCATTCCTGCAACAGGGCACGGGTCGCCACTTCAGGGTCGGGCGCGCGCACCACGGCCGAAACGACGGCGAGTCCCGCCGCCTCTGCGCGCCGCACCGGTTGCGCATCGCCGAGGCCGAGGCCACCGATCGCCACCGCCGGAACCCGCGACCGGGCGGCGATACGCGCGAGGCCATCGAAGCCTATGGGGGCGGCATGATCCGGCTTGGTTGCCGTGGCCCGGATCGGCCCGGCACCGATGTAGTCGACACCGGAAGGGATCGCGGCACATTGCTCGGCCGCCTCGACCGACAGTCCGAGGATCTTTCCCGCGCCGAGACGGGCGCGCACCGCGCCCGGATCGCCATCGCCCTGGCCGATATGCAGCCCGTCGGCGCCGGAGGCCACCGCGACCTCCAGCCGGTCGTTGACGATCAGCTTGACGCCGAGCGGAGCAAGCTCGGCCATCAGCATGCGGGCAAGCGCCACCAGATCGGCATCCGACGCAGTCTTGTCGCGCAGTTGCACGGCCCAGGCCCCGCCGCGCGCCGCCGCGCGCGCCTGGTCGGCGACCGCGTGCGGGGCGCCCGGATCCGTGATGACGTAAACGGCGCCGATCATGCCGCGCTCACCCTGGCGCCAGCGTCGAGCGCCTCTGGAGTCAGCGCCGCCAGCGCATCGAGGAAGGCCGGCTGAAAGCTGCCCGGGCCTTGGGCATTTCCAGCAGCATGCTCCCCGGCCAGACCGTAAAAGGCGAGCGCCGCCGCGGTCGCCTCGAGCAACGGTTGACCCACGCAGAAGGCCGCGATCACACCGTTGAGCGAGCAACCCATCACCGTGACACGCGCCATGAGCGCATGCCCGTTGGCCACCCGATACCCCTTCGACCCGTCGGTGACGTAATCGACCGGGCCGGAAACGGCGACGACGCCACCCGTGCTTTGCGCCAGCGTCCGCGCCGCCTGCATCGCCGCCTCGACACTGTCGCCCGCATCGACCCCGCGCGCCGCGCCTGACAGCCCCGCCAGCGTCAGGATCTCGGAGGCGTTGCCGCGGATGACGCTCGGCCCGAGGTCGATGAGCCTTTGCGACAAGTCCCTCCGGAAGCGTGTCGCCGCCACGCCGACCGGATCGAACACCCAGGGCCTTGCGGCGCCGTTCATCACGACGGCGGCCTCCTCCATCGCGGCGCCCCAGTCGGGGTCGGCTGTGCCGATATTGACCGTGAGCGCCTGCGCAAGACCTGCGAACTCCGCGGCCTCTTCGCGCGCATGCACCATCGCCGGGGACGCGCCCGCGGCAAGCAGCACGTTGGCCATGAAATTCATCGCGACGAAGTTGGTGATGTTGTGCACGAGCGGCGCGGTGTCGCGCATGCACGCAAGGTGATGTCCGGGTGCGTCCATGTTTCTCCCTGTCCTGACGCAGGGAGACGCGATACGGGGAACGGATAAGCACTTGGCCCTGTTCGTCGCACCGCGGACTTCCTACGCCAGCATGATCTGGTTCAGGTTCGAAGGGTGCTTCTCAGCCCGCGGTTATCCGCGAACGCCCCTGTCCGTGCTCGGACAATATCGCAAACTGCTATGAGGTCAATGCCTTGCCATCTAGACGTCGGCGGTGAGGGACCAGAAGCCGAACTTCCTGTCGTGCTCCTCCTTCAGCCGGGCGACGTAGGCGTCGTGCGTCTCGAACGCGCCGAAATCCGGGATGTCCCGCGCGAGCCGGGCGCAGGAGACCAGGTGCTCGGCGGCATAGCGATACCGCTTCGCCCGGGATCTGGTGAGCGTGAAGTCGATCATCGCGCGGAGAACCAGCGTTGCAGCCAGCGGATGACGTTCTGACAGGGCCTCCGCCGCGGGGGCGAGATACTCGTAGTGGTCGCCGTCGATCTCATCATGCCGGGCCACCAGGAGGTCTGCGGCGCGATCCAGCGCCGGCCAGTCGAGGAAGAACTGCAGGGCGTGAAGAAGGCTCGGATAGGCCATGGCGTGCGCCATTGCCCGCTCCTCGGCCTCGATGTCGTCGAAGTCGGGAAGCCGCTTGAGATAGGCCCTCAGGTAGCTGTCGGAGAGCGTGCGCTCGAAGCAGTCCCACCGGAACGCCTGCGCCTCCTCGCCGCGACCCAGCGCCTCCAGCGTCTGCAGGCGAATGTCCTGCCACGCCAGCGGAACCCGCAAGCCGTCGCCGAGCTCCGCGCGCTCGAGGAACCCCAGCGCCTCGCCCGCCCTGCCGGCCGCGAGCAGGCGCTGCGCGATCTCGGCAGCGATCTGCGGCACCTTCCGGGTGTTCGGATCGTACTGGGCGATGAAGCCGTCGACGTCGCCCTGCGCATCGGCGATGTCCTTGAGCGCCATGGCGACCGTGCTCGCGCGCTCGCGCGCCCGCATCTCGTGCTCGTAGGTGGTGCCGCCCGGGCCCCAGCCCACCGCCTTCCACTGGTCCTTCGGCGGCACCGGCGCGGGCGAGCGACCGAGGTCCTCGGCCAACGATTTCAGTCCCGCCAACCCCTCGTCGCCGAGCGCTGGCGCCATGATGCCGACCAGACCATCATACTGGCCATAGCCGTTGTCCTGCAGCGCATCGAGAACAGTGCCGGCGAGTGCCTGCGGATCAGGCCGGACCGTTGCCGCGAGCTGACCCAGATCGGCGCAGGCCTGGTGGAAGATGCCGATGACGGTGCCGCTGGAGTCGTCGCAACGCTCGAACACCGGCGTGGCGAGCGCCATGAACCGCCACATCAGCGCCAGCGCCTCGTCCGGATCGGCGGGCGCAATCTGCTCGACGATGGCGCGCCGCTGGGTTTCGAGATCCGTGACCAGCGCCTTGCGGTTCTTCCAGGTGATGAAGCTGCGGGCGCGGGCGATGCTTGTCAGCCGCTTGGTGATCTCCCGCGCGGCCTCCCTCGGGCTCTGGGCGCCCGCCAGCGCCAGCCGCAGCTTGCGCTTGGCAGCCGCGTTGCCGGTGCTGACCTCGATCAGCAGCTGCGCCAGGCGCTCGGCGCCCAGCGCTTCGAGGTTCTTCGCATTGAGGGTGGTCTTGGAAGCCATCGGATCGCCAGTTTCTTTTCCCCGAGCCTATCAGCGGGCCGCGGGCACCGGAACCTGCGTTCTGATTCGAGCGGCTCGTCGATTTCCCGCGCCAGTGCGCCGAAACGCCTTGCGCGGAAACGCGAGGCATTTCCTTTTTCTTCGCGATTTCAATGTGTTCGTTGACTGTCGCCCGCACTTCAGCACTGTGGAACTTTGAGAGAACCACCGAAGAGTGCCATGCCCAGGATCACCAAACGCCTTGTCGACGCCCTCGAGCCCCGCTCCGCCGAATACTTCGTTTGGGACAGCGAGATCCCCGGCTTCGGGCTGCGCGTGCTGCCAAGCGGACGCAAGGGCTACGTGGTCCAGTATCGCGCCGGACGCCGGTCCCGGCGGATCAGCCTCGGGCCCAGCACGGTCCTGACCTGTGAGCAGGCCCGCAACCGCGCCATCTCCATTGTCGCCGCCGCGCGCAATGGCACGGACCCCGCCGCCGAGCGGGACGCGGGGCGCAGGGCGATCACGGTGAAGGAGCTGGCCGAGCGGTTCGACAAGGAGCACATCGCGATCCGCGTGAAGGCGAGCACGGCAAAGGAGTACCGCCGGAACCTCGAACGTTTCATCCTCCCTGCGCTCGGGCAACTCACGGTCACGGGCATCACCCGGGCGGACGTGGCGAAGTTCCATCACGACATGCGTCACATCCCCTATCAGGCGAACCGCTGCCTCGAAGTGGTCTCGAAGATGTTCAGCCTCGCCGAGATGTGGGGCCTGCGTCCGGACGGCACCAACCCTCGAAAGCACATCCGGAAATACCCCGAGGAGAAGCGCGAGCGCTTTCTCAGCGCTGCGGAACTGCGCCGGATCGGTGAGGTGCTGCGCGAGATGGAGGCGGAGGGCATCGAACTGCCCTCGGCCATTCTCGCCGCCCGCCTGCTCATACTGACTGGCTGTCGGCTGAACGAGATCATGACGTTGAAATGGGCATACGTCGATCTGGCCGAGCGTGTTCTGCGCCTACCGGATTCCAAGTCCGGCGCCAAGGTCGTCCATCTCGGACAGCCCGCCGTCGACCTGCTCCGCGACGCCCCGCGCATCGAAGGCAACCCGTGGGTCATCTTCGGCACGCTACCGGGCAAGCGCCTGAGCGATCTCCAGCCCTTCTGGCAGCGCGTTCGCGCCCGCGCCGGGGTGAAGGACGTCCGTATCCACGACCTGCGCCACACCTTCGCGTCGACCGCCGTCGCCTCGGGTCAGGGCCTGCCCATGATCGGCAAGCTGCTCGGCCACACGCAGGTCCAGACCACGGCCCGCTACGCCCATCTTGCGGCCGAGCCTGTAAGGACCGCAGCAGATGCGGTGGCGCAGAACCTGCGGCAATCCTTGGGATAATCGCGCCCCGCCACGTCCCTTTTCGATTGATCGCGCAGCTCCGCGCGGCTACCTTTCGGGAAAGCCCAGAAATTGGACGCGCACAATTCGCGTGCGCGCAGGGCCGGGCGGGAGCGCAACGTGGACAGGGACAAGGCCGGACTACGCTGGGGGGTCGAGCAGCGCCTCGAGTTCATCGAGTTCCGCCTGTTCTGGGAGGGGCACGTCAATCGCATCGATGTGATGCAGCAGTTCGGCGTCTCCGTGAACCAGGCCTCCTCGGACCTGAACCGCTACATCGCGCTGGCGCCGGACAACATGGTCTACGACAAGAGCGCGCGCACCTATGTCCGCGGGCCCGACTTCGACTGCAAGTTCCGCCCGCCAGACGCCGCGCACTACCTATCGCAACTCCGCCTCGTTGCCGACGATGTGCTGGAGCGCGATGATTGCTGGATCCCTGACCTGCCGTCCTATGCATCCGCCCCGACGCCAGTTCGCGGTGTTGAGCCAGTGACACTTCGCTCGGTCGTCGGCTCAATCCGCCGGTCCGAGGCGATCGAGGTGAAGTACCAATCCCTCTCCAGCCCGGAGCCGCGCTGGCGCTGGATCGCGCCTCACGCGATCGCGTTCGACGGGTTTCGCTGGCATACGCGGGCGTTCTGCCTGACCGACGATTGCTTCAAGGACTTCCTGCTCTCACGGATCCTCGGCATCCGAGGATCGCGGGAGAGCAAAACGTCGGCCGACGAAGATCGCGACTGGCATTCAGAAGTCACCCTGGAGGTCGGACCACACCCCGATCTCTCGGAGACGCAGGCGAAGGTCATCGCGCTCGACTACGGCATGCGTGGCGGCAGGGCGAAGATCAAGGTGCGACGCGCGCTCCTCTACTACGCGCTGAAGCGGTTGGGGCTCGATACGGATCCTGCAGCAAGGGAGCCGCATGACCAGCAGATCGTGCTGCTGAACGCAGGCGAAATCGCTCACTCTTCCGGAGGGGAACGTTCGTGAGAAAGCTGCAACCCTATAAAATGTCCTTTGGCACAGGTGGGCTGCTGCTGAATGAGAGCGTTGAAGTCGCGCGCCTTCATGAAACTGACGAGCCTTGGGAAGATACCATTCGTCGGGCAATCGAGGCAGGCACGACTTCGCTGCCGAAAGCCGCCTCAAATCGTCGAACCCTTCGGGAAATTTCCAATCGGCTTCTCACCCTGACAGATGCAGAGCGCGGCTTCCTGATCGAGCAGGCGGATCGCGCCGACCGACAAGCTCTACTGTGGCTGGCAACCTGCCGAGCTTATCGCTTCATCCGTGAGTTTGCCGTCGAAGTGATCCGGGAGCGATACTTGTCATACCAGTACGATCTACCGCTCGAGAGCTTTGACATTCTGCTGGAGGCCAAGGCTGAATGGGATGAGCATCTGGCATCCTTGACCTCCTCGACGCGCTTGAAGCTCCGCCAGGTCCTGTTTCGCATTATGCGGGAAGCCGGCGTCATTTCCGAGACTGGTCAGATACAGGCAGCGCTGCTTTCCAACCAGCTGAAAACCATGATCGAGGAACGCGCGCCGCGGGACCTTGCAGTGTTCCCGGGCGTACCCGCCGACGGAGCGTAGTGTGAAGAGAGTGTTCAACAGAAAGGACCAGGCGGAGCATCTCTACCGGGTCGTGACCAGCGAAAGGTTTCTCAGAAAACAGGGGCTGGGCAACGAGGTGCCATTCTTCATCTGTCCGTTTCCGGCAGAGTTCGCGGTCGGAGTGGAGGACGACCGCCGGGACCTCGTGACCCGGGCCGAACATGCCGGCGTGAGAGTGCTGGATCTCAGCCTCTACGATTTGGCCATCGAGATCCTTCGTGAACGCGACATCCTAGATCAGATCATCGAGGTGGAACAGACCACCGAGAAGTCTGAACTCAAAGAGCTGCTCCAGGGGGTGCTAGACCCGCATGCGCACCTGATCCCAAAAATCGGCGCCGCGATCGAGGCGAGCCCGCACGACGTGATCTTCCTGTCCGGCGTGGGTGAGGTCTACCCGTATATCCGGTCGCACAACGTACTGAACAACCTGCAGAGCACGGCCAAAGACGCCCCGACAGTCCTGTTTTTCCCTGGCAGCTACACGCATGAACTCGCGACAGGCGCTTCGCTCGATCTCTTCGGTCGTCTGCACGACGACAAATACTACCGCGCCTTCAACATCCTGAATTACGAGGTCTGATCCGATGACCGAGCTACTCCAAGACATTTTCGAAAAGCCGGTTGATCGCCCCATCGATGGTGTCATCAAGGCAGACGACGAGGCCAGCCTAGGCGTGGAGCTGGACGAGTATGTCATTACCGATGAGATCGCCCGGCGGCTGGAAGACTTCCTGCATGCGTACAACAACTACGACACATCGAACGGCGTCTGGATCTCGGGCTTTTTCGGATCGGGCAAATCGCATCTTCTGAAGATGCTGGCCCTCGTGCTGGAAAACCGCGAGCTGGATGGGCGCCGAGCTGCCGACATCTTCGGTGATAAGCTGAAAGACCAGCCTATGTTGAGCGGGGCGCTGCAAAAGGCTGTCTCAATCCCGTCCCGGTCAATCCTGTTCAATATCGACCAGAAGGCCGATGTCATCTCCAAGACCGATGTCGACGCGCTACTTTCGGTGTTCCAGAAGGTTTTCGACGAGTCCTGCGGGTTCTACGGCAAGCAACCGCATATCGCGCAGTTCGAGAGGGACCTTCACGGGCGCGGCTTATTGAGCGCCTTCCGCGACGCGTTCGAGGCAGCTGCCGGGAAGCCCTGGGAACGTGGCCGGGAACAGGCTTTGCTGGAAGCTCCGAACATCGCGAGTGCCTTCGCGCAGGTCACCGGGGGCGATCCGGCCGACGCCAAGGACATCCTCACTCAGTATCGCAAGGATACGCGTGTCTCGATCGAGGATTTTGCCGGAACAGTGAAAGATTGGATTGATCAGCAAGAACCGAATTTCCGGCTGAATTTCTTCGTCGATGAGGTCGGGCAGTATATCGCCGACAACGTCAAGCTCATGACAAACCTGCAGACGATCGCGGAGAGCCTGAACACGAAATGCAAAGGCCAAGCTTGGATCATCGTTACCGCGCAGCAGGAAATGTCCTCGGTCATCGGAGATCTCACCCAGCGGCAGGAGAACGACTTTTCGAAGATCCAGGCGCGTTTCAGCAACCGGATCCCGTTGAACTCCGCCGATGTGGCAGAGGTCATCCAGAAACGTCTCCTCGCCAAGACCGACAGGGGAGCGGTGACCCTCGGGAACCTGCACGATCGCGAGGAGAACAATCTCAAGACGCTGTTCGATTTTGCTGACGGGTCGATCAAGCTCAAGAACTATCGAGATCGCGATCACTTCATCTCCAGCTATCCGTTCCCGCCCTATCAATACACGCTGTTCCAGATGGCCATCACTGGACTGTCGCAGCACAACGCATTTGAGGGGCGGCACAGCTCTGTGGGGGAGCGGTCGATGTTGGGCGTTTTCCAGCAGGTGGCCAAAGAACTCAAGGAGCAGCCGATCGGCGGGCTAGCGACCTTCGATCTGATGTTTGAAGGGATCCGGTCGGCACTGAAATCATCAGTGCAGCAGAGCATCCAGATTGCTGAGCAGAACCTCGACGATCCTTTTGCAGTTCGCGTTTTGAAGGTCCTGTTCCTTCTAAAATACGTGAAGGAATTCAAGCCGTCCGTTCGCAATATAAGCGTTCTGCTCCTTTCGGAGTTCGACGCGGATCTGGTCAAGCAAAAGCGCCAGATCGAGGAGGCTTTGGGCGTTCTGGAGCGCAACACGCTGATCCAGCGCAATGGCGACGTATATGAGTTCCTGACGAACGAGGAAAAGGACGTCGAAGCCGAGATCAAGGGGCTCGACGTTGATCCGTCAGAGGTCTCAAAAGAACTCGAAACACTCGCATTCGACACGGTCCTGCGTCACCGCAAGATCAAGCACCTGGCCACCGGGAGCGACTATCCGTTCACTCGCAAGCTGGATGATCATGCTGTTGGGCGGGAGTACGAGTTGTCGATCAACCTAATCTCTCCGTTCAGCGATGAAGTTGATCACGCTGAAGCAGTGCGGATGAAGAGTATGTCCCACGAGGAGCTGGTCATTCTGATGAAAGCGGATGCGACCTTCGTGCGGGACCTCATTCTCTACAAGCAGACCGACAAATTCATACGCCAAGCGCGCAGCGGCTCGCCCCAGCCCGGGCGCGATCGTATCGTGGCGGAAAAAGGGGAACAGAACGCGCGCCGGGCGAAAGACCTCGAAATGCGACTGCGCAAACTCATGGGCGCCGCGCGGATGTTCGTGCGCGGGGATGAGCTGGATATCGGCGGTGAGGATGCGCAGGATCGGATCCTCAAGGCGTTCCAAAGCCTTGTCGACAAGGTTTATACCAACCTGCCGATGCTGCGCAGTGTCAGCTATACCGAGGCGGACATCAACAAGGCCGTCCAAGCGGAAAGCGGGCTGTTCGGCGAGGATGGCGGCGGCGTGAATGAGGCCGAACAGGATGTGCTCAGCTTCATCAACGCGCAGGCGCGCAACGGCGTGAAGGTCTCGGCGAAATACCTGACCGAGCGCTTCACCATGAAACCCTATGGCTGGCCAATAACGGCGGTGCTCTGTCTCGCCGGCAGCCTGGTCGCAAAGGGCAAGATCGAGGCGCGGGTCGACAGCACAGTGACCGAAGGTCTCGATCTGGCCAAGGCGCTCTCCAACAGCCATGCATTGCCCAATATCCTGCTCACCCCGCAGGCCGAGTTCAGTGCCGCCCAGATCCGCAAGGCGAAAGATCTCTATCAAGAACTCTTCTCGAAGCCCGCCGGGGGCACCGATGCGCGCAGCATCGGCGCCGAGTGGGCGGCGAGTGTCGATGAGCTGGAGGCCGAGGTCGATGACCTCACGCGCCAGAAACACGACTACCCCTTCATGACGGCGCTGGAGACATTCCGCGACCGGCTCAAGGCCATGAAGGGCAAACCCGCGGTGTGGTACATCACCGAGCCGGCAAAGGCCGAGGATGAACTTCTGGACGCCAGGGAGGACGTCTACGACAAGATCAAGTCCTTCATGGCCGGCGCGCAGAAAGGCATCTACGACGATGCGCGGGGCACGCTCACGCGGCAGGGCGCGAACCTCGACTATGTCGATGCCGAGGCGGCACAGGCCCTGCGCAGCGTGCTGAACGATCCAGAGTGCTACAAGGGCACCGCGATCCAGTTGCTCAAGACCGATCTCTATGAGCTGAAGACCAAGGTCGATCACAAGGTCCTCGAGGAACGCAAGGCCGTCGAGACGGCGGTGGACGAGGTCGCGGCCAAGGTCACCCAGATGGCGGAGTTCCAGGCGCTGCCAGAGGCGAGCCAGCAACAGATCACCGCGCGGATCGCGTCCCGTAAGACGGGGTTGGACCGGGTCGACCTCATCCCTGTCCTGCGCGACAGGTCCAACGACATCCGCAACAATCTGTTGGCGGAGGTCATCGGCGAGATCGACCGGATGAACCGCCCCGCGCCTCGCCCCACGCCGAGCGGCGTCAACGAGGCCCCCGGCCCGGCCCCGCAGCCGCCCAGCTACGTCAATGCCTCACAGGTCAAGGTGACGTTCGCCAAGCCGTACCTGGCCGACGACGCGGACGTGGACGCCTATGTCGAAGAACTCAAGAAGACCCTGCTGGCCGAGATCCACGCGGGCAAGAAAGTGATCGTGTGATGGACACCAACGCGCTCAAATCCTTCGCGCAGGCGGCGCGGAACCTGCTCATCGATCAGGTCACCTCGAAGCTCGATCTCGTTCTGGCCGAGGGCGCGCCGGCGCGCCGCGAACACCCACGGGCCGTGAAGGATCTGGAAAACGCCATCCGTCGCGACGGACGCAGCCAGGTCATCGAAAAGGTCGCCTACACCTGGTTCAACCGCTTCACCGCCCTGCGCTTCATGGATGCGAATGGCTACACGCAGGTGCGGGTGGTCTCCCCGGCCGACGGCGCCACCCGGCCCGAGATCCTGACCGAGGCGTTGGCCGGCAACATCCCCGAAGGCGCGCCGGGCGGCATCGCGGCGCTGCTGGACGGGCGCACGCCGTCGAGCGATCCGCAGGGCGAGGCCTACCGCCTCCTGCTCGTCCACGCCTGCAACGGCTGGCACAAGCACATGCCGTTCCTGTTCGAGAAGATCGACGACTACACCGAACTCCTGATGCCCGAGGATCTGCTGTCGCAATCCTCAATCCTGGCCGAGCTGCGCCGCGTGATGACGGATGACGCCTGTAGGGACGTCGAGATCATCGGCTGGCTCTACCAGTTCTACATCTCGGAGAAGAAGGATCAGGTCTTCGCGGGGCTTAAGAAGAACCAGAAGATCACGGCCGAGAACATCCCGGCCGCTACCCAGCTTTTCACCCCGCACTGGATCGTCCGCTACCTGGTCGAGAACTCGCTGGGCCGCCTGTGGCTGCTGAACCGGCCGGGGTCGAAGCTGGCGGAGCGGATGGACTACTACATCGCGCCGGAAGCGCCCGAGACGGACTTCCTGAAGATCGGCAAGCCGGAAGAGATCAAGGTCTGCGATCCGGCCTGCGGGTCGGGGCATATGCTGACCTATGCCTTTGACCTGCTCTACGCGATCTATGAGGAAGAGGGGTATGAGGCCGACAGGATCCCCGCGCTGATCCTGAAGCACAACCTGACAGGGGTGGAGATCGACGACCGCGCCGGGGCGCTGGCCGCCTTTGCGCTGGCGATGAAGGCGGCGGCGCGGCTGGGGCGGCGGCGGTTCCTGCGTATGGAGGCGAAGCCCGACATCTGCGTGTTGCAGGATGTGAGCTTTACCCCTGCCGAGATGCAAGACGTGGCCGCCGTGGTGGGCAAGGATCTGTTCACCGATGAGCTGCGCCAGACGCTGGGGCAGTTCGAGCAGGCCAAGAACTTCGGCTCGCTGATCGTGCCGAAACTGCGCGATCCGGCAGAGACGCTGCGGGTGGCGCAGGCGCGGGATTTCGGCAGCGACCTGCTGCTGAAGGAAGTGCAGGAGCGCGTCATCGCCGTGCTGCGCATGGCCGAGGCGCTGTCGCCGAAGTATCACGTAGTGGTGGCCAACCCGCCGTATGCTGGCGCAAGCGGTCTGAATCCAGCACTCAAGTCGTGGACGGCTGCAAACTTTCCCTCGGCCAAGGCGGACCTCTTCGCCATGTTCATGGTCCGCGGAATGAGCCTCTGTCGCGATCTCGGCGTGTTGTCGATGATTAACATGCAGTCTTGGATGTTTCTTTCTGCTTTCGGGAAACTTCGTTCTGATCTTCTGAGTAGCGCGACAATCCTCTCACTTGCTCACGTTGGTGAGCGAGGTTTCGACTCCATAGGTGGCTCGGTGGTTTCGACGGTAGCTTTTGTTGCGCGGAAAGGGGCGGATAGCTCTTTCGTTGGAGATTTCATTCGGCTTGTGGACGGCCGCAACGAACGTGAAAAAATGGAGGCACTGAAACGAGCCTCTATTGATGGGAAGTACCGGGTGCCCTCTACCGCTTTCAACTCTATTCCCGGCAGCCCGATCTCTTATTGGTCAACCCCTGAAGCGCTTCAGACCTTCGCGGCGCACGCCCCACTCGCCGACAAAGTGGATACAAGGATCGGCCTGATTACCGGCGATAACAGCCGGTACATTAGAAATTGGTCAGAAGTTTCGTTCTCAAATGTTGGCATCGGCTTGGACAGGAAATCTGCCTCGACCAGTGGGAAAAAATGGTTCCCTCAGTCTAAGGGCGGCGAGTATCGCAAATGGTATGGCAACCATGATACTCTTCTTGACTGGTCGAATGATGGGCATGAGTTGCAATCCCGAATGCACTCCTCAGGAACGCGCACACTGGCTCACAATTTCAATCTGGACAAAGTCTTTCGTGGTGCAGCGACTTGGACGAAGATCTCTACAGGCCCAATCTCCGCTCGCATTCAGCCAGATGGCTTTCTGTTCAATGACGCCTCAGCAAATGCTTTTTCAGCGGGCAACACATCAGAAGCGGCTGTTGTGGGGTTACTTTGCTCGAAGATTACAACCTGCCTGCTGCCGCTCGTGAATCCCACGCTCAACTATCTTCCTGGCACGATTGGTGCTTTGCCCGCTGCCCTCTCCCTTGAAAAAGGCTCACTGGCTGAACTCCGAGCAAACGCACTCATTTCGATAGCCAAATCCGACTGGGACGCCTGCGAAACCTCCTGGGATTTCACCTCGCTCCCGCTGCTCTCGCCCGATCATAGGGCCGGGACGCTGGAGGCCACCTATGCCCGCCTGCGCGCCCACTGGCAGGGCATGACGGATGAGATGCAGCGGCTTGAGGAAGAGAACAACCGCATCTTCATCGACGCCTATGGCTTGGCTGACGAGCTGACCCCCGAGGTGCCGATCGAGGAGATCACCCTCACCTGCAACCCCGCCTATCGCTATGGCGTGAAGGGCTCCGAAGAGGACCGCGAAAAGCGCCTCCTCGCCGACACCATGGCCGAGTTCCTCAGCTACGCCGTGGGCTGCATGTTCGGCCGCTACAGCCTCGACGCGCCGGGCCTGATCCTCGCCAATCAGGGCGAGCGGCTGGAGGATTACCTCGCCCGCGTGCCGAACCCGAGCTTCATGCCTGATGCCGACAACGTCATCCCTGTGCTCGACGAGAACTGGTTCCCCGACGACATCGTCGAACGCTTCCGCCTGTTCCTGCGCACCACCTTCGGCGAGGCGCATTTCCGCGCGAACCTGAAGTTCATCGAGGATTCCCTGGGCAAGGACATCCGCAAATACTTCACCCGCGACTTCTACGCGGCCCATGTCCAGCGCTACAAGAAACGCCCGATCTACTGGATGTTCTCCAGCCCCAAGGGGACCTTCAACGCGCTTATCTACATGCACCGCTACCGGCCCGACACGGTGTCGGTCCTGCTCAACGACTACCTGCGCGAGTTCATCACCAAGCTGGAGGGCGAGCGCACGCGGCTGGACAAGCTCGCCGACGATCCGACCGCCACGCAAGGCCAGCGCACCAAGGCGGTGAGGGAGGCGGGCAGGCTCGCCACCCAGATCGACGAGCTGCACGAATGGGAGCGCGAGGTCGTCTTCCCGCTGGCTCAGCAGAAGATCGAGATCGACCTCGATGACGGGGTAAAGGCGAACTATCCGAAGTTCGGCACGGCCCTGAAGAAGATCCCGGGGTTGAGCAAATGAGCGACCGGATCGCCAACGGACTGAAGCGCCTGTTCGAGGAGCACCGGATCGTCTTCTGGTACGATGCCGCGCGCGACATGCGGAGCGCGTTCGAGGCGTTGGATCTGGACGGGGTCGAGAAGGTCGAGATCGCCAACAACGAGTTCGGGCTGAAATACCGGATGCTGCGGCAGGAGCCGAAGCAGCGGTTCCTGGCGTTCCACGAGGGCCCGGAGCCGGAGATGACCGACAACTGGCTGCTGGACCTGCAGCTGGCCCATGCGGTGTTCAAGGCGGACCAGGCGGCGATCTGGCTGGCCGAGCTGGGGCTCCCTGCCCAGTTCGAGGATGTCGTGCGCGACCACATGGAGTTCTACCGCTCCAGGCACCGGATCGAGCATCTCAAGCGGCTGATCACGCCGTCGGACACGAAGACGGATGTGCTGCGCCGGATGCTGGCCGTCTGCGCCGGCGCCGATGGCGCGCTGGACACCGTGATCGAGGAGTTGCTGGGCGAACTGGCCGATGGCCGCGACGACGCGATGCGCCTGATGGAGCGGGCCGGGCTATCCGAGTTCTTCTGGAAGCAGGTCGAGAACGCCTATGGCTATGCGCCCGACGAGCCCGATTTCGAGGACTTCGCGATCACCCTGTTCCAGTCGGCCTACCACCGCGCGCTGGAGGAGGATGGTGCGCTCAATCCGGAAGCGCTGCTGGTCTTCCGCCGCTGGAAAAACAACCGCCACTGGGGCGAGGCCTTCGAGACGCTGAGCAAGCGGTATCAGGACATCCTGAAGATCCCCGAGGATCTGGCAAACCGCGAGGTTCGCGCCCTCCATGGCGTAGATCATTTCGAAGAGATCGACCGCCACGTGATCCGCTCGCTGGTTTCGGCGATGGCGGAACAGACGGTGAGTTCGGCGGATGTGCTCAAGACCGTCCGCGCGCGTCGGCAGAGCCACTGGTACGGGACCTATGCGGATATCTACCAGGCGATCGGCTATGCCACCGAGTTCCAGCAGGCTCTGGCCGAGGCGAACCTTGGGATGACCAGCCCCGAGGAGGGCGTGCAGCGATATGTGGTGAGCTGGTACAAGCTCGATCAGCTCTACCGGAAGTTCATCTACCACATGCAGAAGAGCGGGCAGGCATCGCTCTTGGGCGCGCTCTTCGAGAGCGTCGAGAACAGGTACACGACCAGCTTCCTGCTGACGGTGAATGACGCGTGGCAAGACCAGGTGGCGCGGCTGTCCGAGTGGGCTGTGCCAGGATTTCCCCGGCAGGTCGATTTCTACCGAGAACAGGTGGCAGACTTCCGACGGCGCGATCAGAAGGTCGTTGTGATCATTTCCGACGCCCTGCGCTACGAGGTGGCCGAGGAGTGCCTGCGCGAGATCCGCAAGCTGAACCGGTTCGACGCGGAGTTGAAACCGATTATCGGGGCGCTGCCGAGTTACACGCAGTTGGGCATGGCGGCGCTGCTGCCCAACAAGGACCTGACCCTGTCAGAGGATTCCAGCGTCTCCTCATTCGGTGAGCCGACCCAAGGCACCGTGAACCGGGAAAAGGTGCTCGGCCGCGGCCGCGAAAAGGATCGTGTGAAAGCCATGAAGGCCGACGCCTTCATGGCGCTGAAGGCGGATGACGGAAAACAGATCTTCCGCGACCACGACGTGCTCTATCTGTACCACAACCGCATAGACGCAATGGGTGACAAACTCGCCACCGAGGAGCGGCTGCCCGAGGCAGCGGAAGACGCGATCGAGGACCTGACCAAGCTTGTCCGGAAGCTAACCACTGCGAACTTCTCGAACATCCTGATCACGGCCGACCACGGGTTTCTCTACCAGCACAGGGCGCTCGACGATGCTGAGTATTCTGTCGCCGATCCAACCGGCGCGGAAATCCTGGTCAAGAACCGCAGGTTCGTGATCGGTCGAGCACTCAACGAGACAGCGGGGATGAAGCTGTTCCGGACCAATGACCTGGGGCTGTCCGGAGACGTCGACATTCTGATCCCGAACTCGATCAACCGAATGCGGGTCAAGGGGGCTGGGAGCCGCTTCGTCCACGGAGGCGCAACCCTTCAGGAAACCATCGTGCCGGTGCTACGCGTTGGCAAACAGCGCGAGGCTGATATCGGCAAGGTGGAGGTCCAGATAATCGTGCCGGGCCGGAGCCTGATCTCATCGGGGCAGACTGCCGTCACATTCTATCAGGCGCAGCCCGTCTCGGAAAAGTTGCACCAACGTGAGCTGTCTGCCGGAATTTTCGCCATGGATGGCACCCTAATCTCAGACGAGCACGATCTGGTTTTCGACTTCGCGTCCGACAACCCGCGTGAAAGGGAGCAACCTTTCAAGTTCCTGCTGTCCCGCGAGGCCGACAACTTCAACAACCAGGACGTTTTCCTGAAGCTGCGAGAGCGTGTCGGCAAGACCCGGCATTTCGAGGACTACGCCAGCCACCGGTTCCAGCTGCGGCGCGGAATTACAACGGATTTCGATTTCTGAGAGGCGGGATGGGCACGTTAGACGAAAAAATCAACACGGAGTTTGCGGGCTATGTTGTCCGCAAGGACCTCGTGAAGGCCGTCAAGGGCAACGCCATCGTTCCCACCTATGTACTCGAGTATCTGCTGGGCCAGTACTGTGCGACCGATGACGAGACATCAATCTCGACCGGCATCGAGACCGTCAAGGACATCCTGCGCAAGCACTACGTGCATCGCAACGAAGCCGGCCTGATCCAGTCCACAATCAAGGAGAAGGGGCGTTACAAGGTCATCGACCAGATCAGTGTGAGCCTGAATGAGAAGACCGACAGCTACGAGGCTACTTTCGACAATCTCGGGATAAAGAAAGTTGCGGTGGATAGCGGCACCGTAAAGGCACATCCCAAGCTCCTCGTGACCGGGGTCTGGTGCATCGCCGACGTCCAGTACGAGTTCTCCGAAGACGCCCGCACCGCGCCTTGGATCCTCGACGCGATCAAGCCCATCCAGATCGCCAAGGTGGACTACGAAGGATACAAGGAAGCCCGCGGACGATTCACCAAGGATGAGTGGATCGACCTTCTCATGCAGTCGATCGGCCTCAACCCCGAGGCGTTCGGTCGGCGCAGCAAGCTCCTGCAGCTTATGCGCCTGATCCCCTTTGTGGAGCGAAACTACAATATCATCGAGCTCGGCCCCAAGGGAACGGGCAAGTCCCATATCTATTCAGAGTTCTCGCCGCATGGTCAGTTGATCTCAGGGGGAGAAGTCACGGTTCCAAAACTGTTCGTGAACAATTCAAATGGCCGGA
The DNA here is from genome assembly GCF_044472985.1 of Roseovarius salis. Taxonomy (NCBI): domain Bacteria; kingdom Pseudomonadati; phylum Pseudomonadota; class Alphaproteobacteria; order Rhodobacterales; family Roseobacteraceae; genus Roseovarius; species Roseovarius salis. The sequence continues at coordinate 88,104 of NZ_JBISDG010000013.1, forward strand.
TCGGCCTCGTGGGATACTGGGATGTCGTTGCGTTCGACGAATTCGCCGGCCGTGAAAAAAAGGCGAACAAGGCTCTTGTCGACATCATGAAAAACTACATGGCCAACAAGACCTTCTCCCGAGGCGTCAGTCCAATGGGGGCCGAGGCCAGTTTCGCCTTCGTGGGCAATACCGATCACAACGTGCCCTTCATGCTGAAGAACAGCGACCTGTTCGAGGCTCTCCCTGCCCAGTTCCATGACTCGGCCTTCATCGACCGTCTCCATGCCTACCTTCCCGGGTGGGAAGTTGATGTTATCCGCGGTGAAATGTTCACTTCGAACTTCGGGTTCATCGTGGACTATCTCGCTGAAATTCTTCGCAATCTTCGGCAGGAGGATTTCTCGAACCGAGCGCGCGCGCATTTCGAGTTCGGTAAGGGAATTTCAGAACGAGATGAAACAGCCGTCAGCAAGACGGTGTCCGGCCTTCTGAAGCTGATATTCCCGAACGGAGGGGAAACCCCTGATGAGGTCGAGGAACTTCTGCGACTTGCAATGGAATGCCGCAAGCGGGTGAAGGATCAACTCTTCCGGATCGATCCGACTTATCCGCCGGTGGAGTTCTACTTTCGGGGACCTGACGGCCAGAAAACGCATGTCCGAACAGTCGAGGAGGATGAGTTTCCACAGTTCTATCAACTTAAGCCAGCTCAAGATCCGAAACAGCAGACACAGTCGGACGAGAGGGGAGATCCCGTTGTGGTCGAGCCTGACGATGAGGAGGTCATCGAGACTACCGGTGTTACTGCAGTGGTGCCCGGTTCTAAGCCAGAAGAAGGTCACCACGTTTTCTCCGAAAATCGAAAAGGGGTCAGCTATGACAAGCTGTTCGGCCCGTACATCGATGGCGCGACCCGTATTGTCGTAACCGATCCATACATTCGAATTTTTTATCAGATCCGAAACATGATGGAATTTGTCGAAATGGTCATCCGGCGCAAGGCGCCAGAGGATCAGGTAGCCGTTCACTTGGTGACTGGCCCAGATGACGGCAACCTTATACGGCAGCGGGAACTTCTCGATAGTATCACGGAAGCCTGCACAGGAACCGGCGTCGAGTTCACCTGGGCATTCGACAACAGCGGCTCAGCCCATGCCCGGGACATTGTCACCGATACGGGCTGGAAGATCGTACTTGATCGTGGGCTCGATATTTTCCAGCCACCAGTGAAGCGGGACGGGTTCAACCTTGGTGATCGGCTTCAAGAGCATCGTATGGTCAAGAACTTCTACGTGACGTATGTGCCCATAACGACAGCCGACGGTGCGGCGTGAGTTTCCGTTTCTGGCGCCGCATCCGCCTCGCCCCGGGCGTCACCCTGAACCTGTCGAAGTCGACGGCCTCGCTGTCTATCGGGCCGCAGGGCGCGAAATACACCATCAGCCCGCGCGGCAATCGGGCGACGGCAGGGCTTACCGGGACGGGGTTGTTCTATACCGTTCATGATCGCAAGCGGGCGGGCCGCGGCGGCGCGGCCCCTGCACCAGAGGTGGCGGCGCAGGACCGGTTGACCCTTGGGTTCTTCCAGCGGCTTTTCACCCCGGCGGACGAGAAACGCTTCGTCGACGGCCTTCGCGCGCTGAACGAGGGCGATCAGGAGGCGGCGCTGGCGGCGCTCGAGGAGGCGCGCGATCTGCCTGATGCGGCCTGGATGGCTGGGCTGATCCGGCTGCGCTGTGAGGAGTTCGGCGCTGCCAAGGCCCATTTTGACCATGCTCTGGATCGGCTCGCCGATCTCGGCGCGCTGTTCGAGAAATACGAGATCGCCGCGCAAGCCAGTCTGCCGATCACCGAGGATATCTTCGCCCACATCCTTCCGCGCGAACGCGGCACACGGCTGGCCCTGCTGGAGATCGCGCAGATCGAGGGCCGCCATGACGACGCCATGGCGCATGTCGAGCGGCTGATGGACCTCGACCCGACCGATCCGGTGGTGCTCCTGTCCTTCGTGGAACTCGCGCTCGACACGCCCGATGATCGGGCCCTCATGGACCGGGTGGTGCGCGCCACGGTGCATGTGGAGAACGAGACCCCGGTCGACACGGCGATCCTGCTCTATCGCGGCCGTGCGCTCGACGCGTTGGGGCTGCCCGATGCCGCCATCGACGTGTTCACGCTGGCCAACCGCCGCCGCAAGGACCGGCCCGACGGGCTCTTGCATCAGGTCCGCTACGACCGGGCGGTGCTCTACCATGAAACCGGCCAGCGCGCCCGCGCGCGCCGGCAGTTCGAGCGCATCTATGCAGCCGATCCGGGGTTCGAGGATGTGGCCGAACGGCTTGGCGTGGGGGGATAACGATCGCCGCCTTGGCGCTGGACCGGCCAGACAGTTGTGCAGCCTGGCGGCAGAGGCTCAGACCCTCAAAGGCAGTGCCGTCAGACGATCTTCACGCCCCGGAACGAGGGCGAAGTAGCGGCCCGGGGCACGGAGAGGCGTGGAAATCCCGCGACCCGCGCCGCTCCCGCCCCGCGCACGAAAAAGGCCCCCCGGCGCGAGCCGAGGGACCAGTCGTTGCGGTGAGCGTTTCAGGGCCGGTCACGAGATCGCCGCCCGGTCGGTCACGCGCCGCCAGTCGGTGCCATCCGAAAAGGCCAGCACCGCGCCCCCGGCCTCGTCCGACACGAAGAT